>NZ_LDOV01000017.1 GCF_001029435.1 Photobacterium aphoticum
AATTCGTTGCGGTGCCTGAAAAGGTACACCATTTGATACCGCTTAATTAAGCTATATCTTTAATCTAAATTGGAGCGACGCGACCAGCTTGCCCGAATCTGGGCGAGACACGAGGTTCCTCGTGTTTGGTCACATCATCCGTTAATTTGGAGCGACACACGAGGTTCGAACTCGTGACCTCAACCTTGGCAAGGTTGCGCTCTACCAACTGAGCTAGTGTCGCAAATGGAGGCGCGTCCCGGAGTCGAACCGAGGTCCACGGATTTGCAATCCGCTGCATAGCCACTCTGCCAACGCGCCATTTCCACAACCATCGAGGCGTTCCTCGTTGGTATGGCGGCCATTCTACACCACCCGCAGAGTCTGTCACGCAGAAAATACAGAAAAACGCATCGTTCGATTTAATTTCAACCAATTCATCCATTTCAAGATCAATTGTGAGAGAAATTAGTCAACCAAGCCGTTAAAAAACCACCGTTTTCTTGCTGTTAGCGTTTTTAAGGATGCCCCTAATGTTCACGAGAAATAAAAAAAGCAGCCACTGGCTGCTTTTTATGCGTCTTCGTCGTGTCAAAACAACACTACATATGTTCAGCGTTAAACAAATCGTCTTTGGCTGCACGCAGGTAAATGTACATTGACCAGTAAGTCAGGATCATCGCCACATACAAGGCCGCATAGCCAAGCCACACTAACCACTCATGTGGGTGCCACAGCAGCAGTAACAACGCTAACATCTGCGATGCCGTCTTCACCTTACCGACCCAAGACACAGCAACACTAGAACGCTTACCCAGCTCCGCCATCCATTCACGCAGCGCAGAAATAATAATTTCACGGCCAATCATGGTAATGGCAGGGATCGTGATCCACAGAGAATGGTACTGCTCAACCACTAACACAAGTGCAGTAGCAACCATCACCTTATCCGCCACAGGGTCGATAAAGGCACCAAAACGGGTCGTTTGATTCAATTTACGCGCTAAGTATCCATCAAACCAGTCAGTGACACCGGCAACAAAGAAGATCATTGCGGTCGCAAACGGTGACCACTCGTACGGCAAGTAGAATGCAAGAACAAAAAATGGGATGAGCAATAGCCGTATGAAACTTAAAATATTCGGAATCGTTAAACGCATAAGTACTAATTCTTATTTTGAATTTTTTGTCTGGCCACACTGCTTAATGTTGCAATGCGTCATATATCTTTTCCGCCAATGCCTTGCTGATGCCCGGTACCTTGGCGATTTCTTCTCTGCTGGCTTTCTTCAGTTCCTGTAACCCACCCATGTATTTGAGCAACGCCTGACGACGCTTAGGCCCGATGCCTTCAACGTCTTCTAATGCACTTCGTTTTCTCACCTTCGCACGTTGCGCGCGGTGACCACTGATTGCATGGTTATGGCTTTCATCCCGAATGTGTTGAATAAGATGCAAAGCCGGTGAATCAGACGGCATCGAAAATTCTTCACCCGTGGTCATGATCAAGGTTTCCAGACCCGGTTTACGTGTTGTGCCTTTCGCAACACCAATCAACGTCGACCGTTTCGGCCACTCAGCCATGAGCGGGTTTACTACATCATACGCTCTTGAGAGCTGACCTCTACCCCCATCGATAAAAATAATATCAGGAATCTTATCTGGATCGACCTGTGATCCATACCGACGTGCTAATGCTTGTGCCATCGCGGCATAATCATCGCCTCCGGTAATCCCTGTAATATTGTAACGGCGATATTCCTGCTTCAGTGGTCCGTCCTGATTGAAGACCACACACGATGCCACGGTTTTCTCGCCCATGGTATGACTAATATCAAAACATTCCATACGTTCCAGCGTATTGAGGTTAAGTGCTTCTCTTAACGCCACAAATCGCTGATGAATGGTCATTTTGTGATTCAACTTACTGACCAGCGCGGTGTGTGCATTGGTCTGGGCCAATCGCTGAAACTTCGCTTTATGTCCGCGTGTGCTTACTTTAATGGTGATCTTACGCCCGGCCAATTCAGACAAGGTATGTGCAATCACCTCTTGCTCATCCCCCAATGGCTCACCCAGCAGAATTTCTGACGGGATCACCCGCCCTTCCGCTTGATTCAGATAATACTGACTCACAAAACTCGACAGCACTTCTGTGATATCAGCATCCTGCGGCATACGCGGGAAATAGCTGCGGCTGCCTAAGATTTTACCCTGACGGATAAACAACGCATGAATACACGCCATACCACTGTCATGCGCAATGCCTACCACATCCAAATCGTCGTCACTGTCCTGGCTCACAAACTGCTGCTCCTGCACACGGCGCAACGCTTGAATTTGATCGCGGTACATTGCCGCTTTCTCAAAGGCCAGTTGCTGACTCGCCAGCTCCATTTTCTCCACCAATGCCGTGATCACCTGACGATCTTTGCCTTTTAAAAACAGACGGACAAACTCCACTTGTTCTTGATAGGCTTCATCGCTCACTAACCCTTTCACGCACGGGCCTAAACAGCGACCAATCTGGTACATCAGACACGGGCGACTACGGTTGGCATACACCGAGTCTTCACATTGGCGAATAGGAAAGATTTTTTGTAGCAAGTGTAGAGATTCACGAACCGCACCGCCATCAGGATACGGACCGAAATATTCGCCCTTACGCTTTTTCACACCACGGTGAAGGCTTAAGCGAGGATGCGCGGTGCGACTGAGGAAAATATAAGGATACGATTTGTCGTCCCGGAGCAGGACGTTATATTTAGGCAGGTAAAGCTTTATATAATTGTGCTCAAGAATGAGCGCTTCGGTTTCGGTGTGTGTCACCGTCACGTCGACCTTGGCGATGTTCTTCACCAAGGCACGTGTTTTTTCACCGGCAACGTTTGTACGGAAGTAGCTGGAAAGGCGTTTTTTAAGATCTTTCGCCTTTCCGACATAAATCACCTCGCCAGCCAGATCATACATGCGATATACGCCTGGCTGGTGAGTCACCGTTTTCAGAAAGCTTTTTGCATCAAACAGTTCTGACACTACAACGTCTCTGTGTCTAGCATTCCATGGCGAATAGCAAGGTGGGTCAGTTCCACGTCACCGTTAATGTTCAATTTATTAAACAGACGATAACGGTAGCTGTTTACGGTTTTGGGGCTCAGGCTCAATTGCTCAGAAATGTCCGTTACTTTCTGGCCCTTGGTGATCATCATCATGATCTGCAACTCACGCTCAGAGAGATCTTTAAATGGATTTTCAGAATTTGGCGCAAACTGACTGAGAGCCATCTGCTGCGCGATCTCCGGCGAGATATAGCGTTGCCCACTGTGTACCATACGAATTGCGTTAACCATCTCACTCGGCCCCGCCCCTTTCGTCAGATAGCCAGCCGCACCGGCTTGCATCACTTTCGTCGGGAATGGGTTTTCTGTATGGATGGTTAAAACGATAATTTTAACATCAGGGCTAAAACGCAGAATCTTTCGCGTCGCTTCAAGGCCACCAATACCTGGCATATTCATGTCCATAAGAATGATGTCAGCATGCTCCTGACGACACCATTTTACGGCTTCTTCACCACTGTCGGCTTCCCCTACCACTTTAATACCACGGACATCTTCAAGAAGACGTCGGATCCCTGTGCGAACCAGTTCGTGATCATCTACAAGGAATACATTAATCAAGCTGTATCTCCGATATGATTTGGCTCTGCACCCAGCCGAAATGGCGGGATTGCTACTACTGATACTACCCAATTTTACCTGAAGTTCCTATCTGAACACAGACAGATTCTGTGTCTCAGCGCAAACTTTCGCTGCAACTTAATGCTTGACAAAATCAGGTTTGTTTATATTTTACGCGCTTCAAAATAAAGCGACATCAAAATGCAGTATTTACTAAATATTCAGAAAAATAAAGCCCTGAATTCAACATTTAAAGCCGGCATCAACCACTTCTCTGTAGAAATCAAAAAACACATTTTCTATAAAAAAATCACTACGTTAAAAACATTCCCTTGTGACATACCTTGAATAAGTTGCCTTTATTGGCCAAAAAACCAACAAGTTCAATTTATGAACAATTCATCCCTGACATTCTGTCTATTTAACACTGTATTAACGTCTGTAATATGACAGCAAGCAATCCATACTTGCAGACAAACGCCATTGCATTATGTCTAAGTTTCCATACGTTATCCATCTTCTCTTTTTACGTTTGTGAAGGCAATAAAGCTCACTTGATTGCATATTATTTTGTGATTATAGACCTGATAAAAAAAGAATTGCTCAACTCTTAGACGTCTAGAAGTAAAGGTTTCCTTTCTTTATTCGGTTCATGTATGATTGCGCCCTCTTATGTCTCCCGGCATAACTGCTCTTGCTCAAAACGGATATTTGCAAATGGAGTGACCAAGATAGGTCCACTCAGAGATCGCTATTGATGGCGCACCGCAAAGCAGCACGTGGTGGACACAAAAGAAGCAAATACCCCTAAGAGTATATAAAGGTTATGTCATGAATCTCTCTGCTAAGACAGTTGTGCTTATCGCTATTGGTGCCGCGCTTTATGGCATCGGCGGTCTGCCTATGTTCGGTATTCCTGTCTTTGCAAATACCACTCTCAAACCTGCGATGGCCGTACTGGCTTTGTTTGGCGTGCTATTTGGCCCTCTTGTTGGTTTTCTTGTTGGCTTCATTGGCCACTGGGTCACGGATCTCTTCGCCGGTTGGGGCGTGTGGATCACCTGGGTCATCGGCTCCGGCATTGTTGGCCTGCTGATTGGCCTGTTCCCGAAAATCACCAAGCAACGCATTGAAAAGGGCCTGTTCACGAAATGGGACTTCTTTCTTTTCGTGGTATTAGCCTTCTTGGGTAACGTGATTGGCTACGGCACCTCTGCGTTTTTGGATGCCGTGCTTTACGCCGAACCGTTTACCAAGGTACTGGCACAGCTCACCATTATTGCGGCAGGCAACACCCTGCTGATCGCGATTGTTGGTCACTTTATCCTGACGTCTGTCGCTAAACGCAAACAACAAAGCTACAACCTGAAAGAGGCGTACTAACGCATGTCCATTGAGTTTTCTAATTTCTCGTTCAAATACTGGGCGCTTGAACAACCGACCCTGAAGAACATCAATTTAACGATCGAGAAAGGTGAAAAGGTTGTGATTGTCGGCCCAAGTGGCAGCGGCAAATCCACCCTTGGCCAATGCCTGAACGGCCTGATCCCGTTCGCAGTAAAAGGTGACATTACCGGTTCGCTACATATTGGTGGCCGTGATACCCAACACATGGATCTCCACCAATGCACGAATCTGGTGGGTACGGTGCTGCAAGACACTGACGGCCAGTTCGTTGGCCTGAGCATTGGTGAAGACATCGCCTTTGCACTTGAAAACCAGATGATCGCACCGGGCCCGATGCATCGCGTTGTCGAAGAAACTGCCGCTATGCTGGATCTGGACACCATGTTGCACCTGTCGCCGTTCGATCTGAGTGGCGGCCAGAAACAGCGCGTCTCGCTGGCAGGTGTGATGGTAGATGACGTTGACATCCTGCTATTTGATGAACCACTGGCGAGCCTTGACCCAAAAACCGGCAAGAGCACCATTGAGATCATCGACCGCTTGCACCGTGAAACCGGTAAAACTGTGGTTATTATCGAACACCGTCTGGAAGATGTACTGCACTGTCCGGTTGACCGCATCATCATGATGGAACGCGGTGAGATTGTCGCGAACATGACGCCAGATGCCCTGCTTGCCAGTCCGCTATTGGCTGAACACGGTATTCGTGAGCCGTTATACTTGTCTGCCATGAAAGCAGCAGGCTGCGAGATCACAGAAGCCGACAAGCCAGCCAGTTTGGCCACCATGGATTTGTCACGCTTTGCCCCTGCCCTTATGGATTGGTATCAGCAGCAAAGTGAACAGCCTGAAGCTGCAACGAAAACACCATTACTGGAGCTGAAAAATGTCAGCTATTCCTATGATGATGTCCGCAAAACACTGAGCGATGTCAGCTTCACAGTTCACCAAGGTGAATTTGTGTCTGTGCTGGGTAAAAACGGCTCTGGGAAATCGACCATCACCCGTTTGATCATGGGGGTATTGGAACCGGATGCCGGCTCTATTCACTTTAACGGTGAAGACATTGCGACACGTTCTATTTTTGAACGTAGCCAAGACATCGGTATCGTGCTGCAAAACCCGAATCACATGATTTCACATCATATGATCTTTGATGAAGTCGCATCAGGCCTGCGTAACCGTGGGGTTGCAGAAGAACAAGTCAAAGAAAAAGTGATGGCAACGCTGAAGCTGTGTGGCTTAGGTCGTTATCACCACTGGCCGATTGATGCCCTGAGCTACGGCCAGAAAAAGCGTGTCACGATTGCCAGCATGCTGGTACTTGAACCGAAACTGCTGATTTTGGATGAACCAACAGCAGGTCAGGATCACTACCACTACACCAAGATGATGGACTTCATCCGTGAGATCAACCAGACACTGGGTCTGACGATTTTGATCATCTCGCATGATATGCACTTGGTGCTGGAATACACCGAGCGTGCCGTTGTGATTGCAGACAGCCTGCTACTGGCGGATGAACCGGTAAATCAGGTATTCAGCCAGCCTGCCCTGTTAGAGCAAGCGAACCTGACGGTAACCAGTTTGTACACCTTGGCTGAGCGCCTTGGCATTGAACGTATTGACAACTTTATTCGTTGCTTCATCCAGCATGAGGCAAAAGCACAATAATGAAAACCAATAAAATTAAATTCGGTATTAGCTATGTGAATACCGGCTCACCGCTGCATGCGCTCAACGGTATCACCAAGTTTTTGCTATTTATGGCATGGGTGACCGTGGTGCTGATGACGTTTGATCTGCGTATTATCCTTGTGCTGATCTTGATCGGCTTTGGTCTACTGCGTTTATCGCGTGTCCCGTTTCCTGTCTATAAGACGTTGATGACAGGTACGGTCACTGTCTTGCTCATGAATGCGGTGTTCATGTTTGCCATCGCCCCACAGCAAGGCACTGAATACATGGGTAGCCAAACGGTATTGCTGCCACTGGCTGGCAATTATTCGATCACGACAGAGACCTTGTTTTATCTGCTGACGGTCACACTGAAATATTTCAGTATGTTCCCTATTGCCTTGGTGTTCGTGTTCACGACCCACCCTACCGAGTTTTCAGCCAGCCTGAACCGTTTGGGTGTGCCTTACCGTATTGCTTATGCCGTAAGCCTGACATTGCGTTATCTGCCGGAAGTGACCAAAGATTTCATCAACATCATGCATGCCCAACAAGCACGTGGGGTCGATATTTCTAAAAATGCGCCAGTGTTCACCCGCATTAAGAATGTGGCAAAAATCCTGGGGCCATTGATCTTCTCTAGCTTAGATCGTGCGGATGTGATTTCCAACGCAATGACACTACGCGGTTTCGGTCGTAACAAGCAACGTAGCTGGTACAGCCAAAAACCGCTGACCAAACAAGATATGGCGGTTATCGCGCTATTGTTTGTGGTACTGGCAGCCAGCTTTGCCAATCGCTACCAAGCAGAACAGCTATTCTGGTATCCGTTCAGCTAACACTTGCGAACCCACATCACAAACAGCAAGTCAGGTGCGATTGGTTACACCAGATTTGTTTGACCCATGGCCAGCTTTGCTGGCCATGTTTGTATTTATTCCCCCATCATTAAACTATCCCTTATTGAAGCACGTATCTTGTTACATGCTGATCTAACTGACGGATAATGATGACTTCTATGACCAATAAAAAGCCGACTGTTCCCTCATCACTGTTTGATAATCGCTCCCCAGCCTCTGATCAGGAGTATGCCGCCGTCCCGAAAAGTCGATTATCCCGCATGGGCCGATTGGGCATATTAGCCTCTCGCGTGGCAGGCGGCATGGTGACAGAGGGCGTCAAACAACTCGCACAAGGCAACCGACCCCGCACCAGTGATTTATTGCTGACACCCGCCAATGCCAAGCGCGTGGCAGAGCAGCTGGCACAATTGCGCGGAGCGGCCATGAAAGTAGGGCAACTCATGTCGATGGATGCGGGCGATCTCCTGCCGCCGGAATTGGCTGACTTGCTCGCTCGCTTGCGTGCAGAAGCCAAAGCCATGCCTATCAGTCAGCTTAATCATGTGTTAGAGCAGGAATGGGAACTCGACTGGCAAGATCGCTTTCAGCGTTTCTCCTTCTATCCGATTGCAGCCGCCTCTATTGGTCAGGTGCACAAAGCCACGACACTGGCAGGCGATGAAGTCGCCTTGAAAATCCAGTATCCGGGTATCAAAGAGAGTATAGATAGTGATGTGGACAACGTCGCCACCTTACTAAAAATCTCAGGGTTGATCCCTAAAGACGTGGACTACCAACCTCTGCTGACGGATGCAAAGCAGCAGTTGCATGATGAAGCCGACTACCGACTGGAAGCCTCGCTCCTTCAGCAATACAAAACGTTATTGAGTGATGATCATCGTTATCGCATTCCCGCTGTGTATGATGCTCTCACCACGGAACATATCCTCGCGATGGAATTTGTGGAAGGGGAACCCGTTGAGCACCTGCACACACAACCGCAAGCGGTCCGTAATCATGTCATGGCTCTGGCCTTTGAACTCCTGTTCAAAGAAATGTTCGCATTCCGCTTAGTACAAACCGATCCCAATTTTGCCAACTTCCTTTATGACATCGAGCAGCGCCAATTGGTATTGTTAGATTTCGGTGCGACCCGCCAGTATCCCGAGCACATTGCTACGGGTTATCAAGCCCTGATCAGCCATGCAATGCATGATCACGATACAGGGATGCAAGATGCCCTCAAACAAATCGGGTTCTTCAGCCAGCCCATTACCGCTCGTCAACATCAAGCCGTGGTGGATCTGTGTAAAGAAGCCTGTGAGCCGGTGATTTATGATGGTGTCTTCGATTTTGGCCAAACCGATTTAGCCCGACGGATCCGCGATGCGGGCACAGCACTGAGCACACGGGAAAACTATTGGCACACGCCACCAGCGGATGCCATTTTCTTTCACCGCAAACTTGGCGGGCTCTATCTGCTGGCGGCTCGCCTGAAAGCGCAAGTGAACGTTCGCGCGCTGTTTTTGCCCTACTACCAATCGGTATAAATAAGCTTTTTATAGCTAAAGACAGCAAAATAATCGCCGTATAAGCACTTTTTCTGCCCTGTTTTACTGTGACCAATGAGTGAGATCTTGGTCACATACTTGATTTTTGCCTAACTCCTCAGCAATGTCTGAACAGCCCCTCTACGTATGCATTTTACGCATACCATAGTTGAATTTTGCTCATTTGAGTCATGTAATCGAATCCACTATCATCCGGCCTCTTTTTTCGCATTGAGGTATTCATGTTCTCGCAATCTCTACGTGCGCAGTTGATCCGTATGACGATTTTACTGGCGATCACTTTAGTGGGTGTGCACCACTGTCAGCCTCTTTTGGACGCGCTGGCCGCACATGCGATGAGCGGTGGTTGCCATCAGCAAAATTCAACAAGCCCTAACTATTCAGGACTTTAAACACAATGAGCATTTTTCGTTTTCCACTCCTCGTTTGGATGGGAATTGGGACACTAATCATCAGCCTAGGGATCAGGCAGTCATTTGGTATCTTCATGATGCCTATCTCGACCCACTTTGATACGGGCCGTGAATTTTTTAGCCTTGCGATTGCCCTGCAGAACCTTCTTTTTGGTGTATTCCAACCTTTTGTCGGCATGGCAGCAGACCGCTGGGGCGCACAACGCGTTATTTGGACCGGTGCGCTTGCCTATGCATTAGGCCTGTACCTGACATCGATCGCCCTTGAACCCAACTGGCTATTCCTGACGCTGGGTGGCTTAGTCGGTCTTGGCTTGAGTGCGACCAGCTACGTGATCGTGCTGGGTGCGGTTGCCCGTGTGGTACCTGCTGAGCACACAGCTAAAGCCTTCGGCCTCACCACTGCTGCCGGTTCATTCGGTATGTTTGCCGTGATCCCGGGTGCGCAGTACCTGCTGAGTGATTTCAACTGGCAAACGGCCCTACAAGTGTTTGCGATGCTGTGTGGCCTGATTCTGGCTTTCTCATGCTTCATGAAAACCAAACCGGCAACCACACCGGCCGGACAAGCGCCTGAACAAGAACAAACGCTGCGTGAAGCACTAAGCGAAGCGTTCCATCACCGTGGTTACTGGCTCATCCACTTAGGCTTCTTTGTGTGTGGTTTCCATGTGATGTTCATTGCAACGCACTTGCCAAGCTACCTGGCAGATAAAGGCTTACCGGCGACTGCGGCAGCCATGGCGCTGGCCTACGTAGGTATTTTCAATATCTTCGGCAGTTACTTCTGGGGCGTGATGGGCGATAAGTTCAGCAAACGCTATGTGATGACCGCGTTGTACCTGATGCGTACCGTTGTGATTGCTTGCTTCGTGCTGTTCCCGGTCACCGTTGAAACAGCGGGGATCTTTGGCGGGGCGATCGGTTTCTGCTGGCTGGGTACCGTGCCGTTGACGTCAGGCCTTGTCCGTCAAATCTTCGGTGCGCGTTACATGTCGACGTTGTACGGTTTGGTGTTCTTTACGCACCAAGTCGGTAGCTTCTTAGGCGCATGGTTCGGTGGCCGTATTTACGATTACTATGGCAGTTATGAGCCAATCTGGTGGACAACCGTCGTACTGGCCTTCTTGGCAGCATTGATCCACATTCCTATCGATGACAAACCGATTGTACGTCAACCAGCAACGGCATAATCGCTTCCAAGTTTAACGCCATAAAAAAAACGGGCAGCGCAGGCTGCCCGTTTTGTGTCTTCTGTTTTATATTTCTGCGCTGTCTTTTCAGGCTTATGATTGCTAGCTTCTAAGCGTGAATCATTACACTCTGAACTGTGAAATCAAACCGTCCAGCACTTCACTCTGCTTCGCCAGACTCTGACACGCCGCTTGCGCATGCTGTACGTGAGTCAGGGTTTCGTTACAGCCGGCTACAATGTCGTGAATGTTATGCGTAAGCTCATCCGTCACTGTGGTTTGCTGCTGCGCTGCCGTCGCCACTTGGGTATTCATGTCATTGATCAAAATGATCGACTGGCTCATCGCATCCAACGCGGTATTGGTTTGCTGTGCGCGAGCTACGGTGTGCGTACCTGACTCTGAGTTCTTGCGCATTGCCGCAACAGAGTGATCCACTGTCTCTTGTAGCTTTTCAATCATG
Source organism: Photobacterium aphoticum (assembly GCF_001029435.1). Classification (GTDB taxonomy): domain Bacteria; phylum Pseudomonadota; class Gammaproteobacteria; order Enterobacterales; family Vibrionaceae; genus Photobacterium; species Photobacterium aphoticum. The sequence goes on from NZ_LDOV01000017.1 coordinate 11,226, forward strand.
GTGTGAATTTCACCGGTACACGATTGTGTCTTGCTCGCCAACGAACGGACTTCATCGGCTACTACCGCAAAACCCCGTCCCTGCTCACCCGCACGTGCCGCTTCAATCGCCGCATTCAGTGCCAGCAAGTTCGTTTGATCGGCAATGCCACGGATCACTTCCAGAATAGAGGCAATGCCGCCTACGTTTTTCTCTAGCTCTTGAATCAAACCGCTGGACTGATCAATCTCATTTGCCAACTGACCAATCGCACTCACTGACTCATCCAATGTCACCTGTACCTGATGAGATTGCGTGCTGATGTCTGTCGTCACATTGGCCGCATCACTTGCATGACCACTTACCGTTTGGCTGGTTGCACTCAATTCCTGCACCGCCGCAGCAACTTGATCGTACTGGCCCTGCTGAACTTGTGATGCGTGCAAAATGCTGTTTGTCAGCGTAGTCAACTGCGTCGCTTCCGTGCGCACTTGATGCGACGTTGCCACTACCTTGCCCAAAGTCGCGTGAATTTTCTCAACAAAGGTATTGAAAGCCACCGCCAATTGGCCGACTTCATCGTCACCCGGTACATGAACACGGGTAGAAAGATCGCCTTCGCCCGCTGAAATTTCTTTCAGTGTCGCTGTCAATTGCTGTAGCGGATTAACCACCAAACGACTCACAACCAAGGTGATCACTGCCGACAAGAGCAACGCAAGCAGTGAACCTACCACCAGCATGGTTTTGGTGCCTTCAACATTATCTTTTACTTTAGCCAATAGCTCCGCACGGTGTGCTTCAATATCTTTACGGATCACTTTGAGCAGCTTACGCATCGACTCAAAATCTTTTTCCGCTAACTGCTCATTTTCACGGTAGAACGTATAGGCGTTAGCCGGATCGGTGATCATGATTTCATAGCGTTTTTGCCAAGTATCAAAATCACGTTCCAACAATTGAATGTTGCGGCGGCTGGCTTCAGGTAAGAAACCGATATCCACCAACTTGTGGACAGAGGAAATACGCGGGGCCGCTTTCGGGGCGTTATCGTAGAAATTAAAGCGGTGTAATTCGATAGAATTCGTTTCATCTGACTGCGTTAAGGCCATACCTAAACCCGCCGCCATTACCTGATACATATCACGGTAGGAATCTTCAAGATTATCCAGTACGGGCTGGACCTGCTCGCGAAGTAACGTATCTGCTTGTTGTTGCTCGTTATAGGATTGGAAAACTTGTGTTATTAACAAGGAAAAGGCAAATGCCACCACTAACACAGGAAAAACCAATTTATACTTAAAACTAATATTATTGAACCAATTCATGACAATCCTTGCTCAAAGACTTTGCGACACCTCAAGCGCGGGTGTCTCACAAAGGAATTTGATTATTTGCTTCTTGTAAATACATCCCTTTATCGGCAATGCACATGCAAAATTGAGCATATTGTTCATGAAAGATTTTTATCGAAATAATAAAAAATATGAAACTTTATATCGAACGATGTATAAAATACAAAAAAAGCCTCTGATTGTGAAGTCAGAGGCTTAGATTTTATAAAATTATTTTTTCTTGCGCTGTCTGTAAGCGCAAATGCATGGAATTACAGGTGTTCACCACGACGTAGCGCATCAATTCGCTTATCCAACGGCGGGTGCGTCATGAACAGCTCAGACAGTGACTTCTTGCCGTTAATACCGAATGCCATCATTGAGCCTTCAAGGTGAGATTCTTGACTCATCTTCAAACGCTCAAGCGCTGCAATCATCTTCTCTTTACCCACCAGGTGCGCAGAGCCTGCGTCCGCTTTAAACTCACGGTGACGGCTATACCACATGGTCAGGATGCTGGCCAAGAAGCCAAACAGCACTTCCATGATGCTAGAGACGATAAAGTAGGTCATGTAGCTACCGCCTTCACCTTCTTCATCACTGTTATTCACACCACTGATCGCCCCTGCCACCAAGCGCGATACAAAAATCACGAAGGTGTTCACGACGCCCTGCATCAGGGTCATGGTCACCATATCACCATTCGAAATGTGGCTCACTTCGTGTGCCAATACGGCCTCGGCTTCATCACGGGTCATGTTCTGTAGCAGACCGGTAGACACCGCAACCAATGAATCATCTCGCTTCGCACCCGTTGCGAAGGCGTTAATGTCAGCCGAGTCATAAACGGCTACCGTCGGCATGCCAATGCCAGCTTGTTGCGCCTGGCGTGATACGGTTTCCATCAACCAGTGTTCTGTCTCGTTACGCGGGTGTTCAATCACCATACCGCCCACTGAACGCAAAGCCATCGACTTTGACATAAACAGTGAAATTAACGAGCCACCAAAACCAAACAGAGCTGCCATCACCAGCAAGCCTGATAGGCTACCCGGTTGCATCCCCGTCACTGCATAAATCACATTCAAGACAACGCTAAACACTAGCATTACCGCTAGGTTGGTTGCCAAAAACAATGCAATACGCTTCATAGTAAACTCTTTCTCCAGAAAATGGCGTTGTTGTTCAAACATAGTATGACAGCACACAACAACCGTGACCGTCCTAGTATTTTCTTTATAGTATGGTCGTAGAATCGAAACACAAGAGAAAGAGATAAATTGTTACGTTTCGTTAGTTTGCCTGCTGCATATGGCACCACATCCTCCCATTCGGCATAAATACCTCTTCCCGTTTACCACAGGTAGAAACGTTCCAGAGATCACACTTATGCTATGCAAACATAGTACATGCTAAAGGTTAGACTTTAGTCTTATTGTCACCAAGGAAGCATTACACTATTGTCATTACCAGTTGATTGAATCGCTGTGCTGTTAATTATCAAGGAGGAATGATGGCTGACCATGAAAACTACCAAGTAGCTATTGATATTTTGCGCTGTCATCTTGGTATGTCTGCCGAAGAGGCCCGTAAGGAACTAGGTCTGGATAACCAAAGCAATGGCCTAACCGATACGCAAGATGCCCTCGTCGGTTTGCTCCAAGACTAGCGTTACCCGCAATACGAGATACATCGAAATCCGGCTTTAGCAGTAAAGCCGGATTTTTTATTGCCAACGAAATGACAACACACCCTATTACCTCCCCCTTTCTCTCCTCTCCCTAGCATATACCCGAACTTTCTCGCCAATATCTCCATTTAAAATGATTTGCATGAACACACATCACACTTAATTAGCGTTCTCTATAAATACATTATTTAAGCCCGTCACACTTTATTGCGGTGGGTACAGAAGTCCAGTATAGGGGTGAATTATCCACTCCCCAATATATATTAGCCATACTAGACTGTTCCCATATTCAAAGGATGAATGTAGAAACAACATAATGGATTTACAAAGTAATATCACTGATCGGCGGCCAGCCATTAAATTAGACACACGAAATAATGATTATTTTAGTAGGTCTAAATAAATACAATAACCATAAACAACGTCACACGCTAGGACTATGCCCTATTCCATTATAGGGCATAACACATTCTATAAATTCAACGTGAAAGTCATTCGGTGATAAGCCGTTTTAAATATACGCGTTTTGTGTTTGGCTTATTTATTTTCACGCTTTTGAATTTAGGCTGAAAGTTTTTTCATTTTATCTCAGTGTTCGGTTATTCCGCATCACCGTTTTAATCACGATTTATCAAACGCATTATCAAGTAAGGAAGCCCTATGCGCTTTAATACCAAATCTTCTCGACTTGCCCTTGTGATCCTCGCTGCTTTGTCTACATCCAGTGCGATTGCAGAAGAAAGAAATCAGCTGACTATCGTTTCCGATTTCTATCCGGTGCTTATCCGTAACTTCAACCCCTACCTGTCGACTAACCTGCGTACCACCACCGACTTCATCTACGAACCACTGGTGATTTTCAACCAAATGCACGGTAACAAACCCGTCATGCGTTTGGCTAAAAACTACTACATGTCTGATGACTTAACGCAAGTGACCTATGAAATTCGTGAAGGGGTAAAATGGTCTGACGGTACACCGTTTACAGCCGCTGATGTGGTGTTCTCTTTTGACTTGATCAAAGCCAAACCTGAGCTTGACCCACGTGGTATTAACCGTTGGCTGAAAGATGTCCGCCAGGAAGGCAACAATGTCATCTTTGATCTGACTGAAGCACATTCTAACCTGCCGTATGAAATCGCTAACGTGCCTGTTGTGCCTAAACACATCTGGGAGCATGTAGAAAAACCTGAAAGTTTTGCCAACGAAAACCCGGTCGGTACGGGGCCATTTACCGACATCGACACCTTTACCCCGCAACTGTATATCCAATGTCGTAACCCGCATTACTGGGACAATGACAACCTGGAAGTGGACTGTCTGCGTGTACCGCAAATTGCCAACAACGATCAGCTGCTAAGCCGTATCATCAAGTCTGAGCTAGACTGGTCTGCCGCCTTCATTCCTGATATCGACAGCACCTATGCCGCGCGCAACCCGCACCACAAATACTGGTACCCTGCGGCCAGTACCCAAGCTTTCATGCTGAACTTCAAATCACCAAAACCGGGTAACCATGAAGCGATCACAGATGTGAACTTCCGCCGCGCGTTCTCAATGTCTATCGACCGCCAGAAGATCATCGATATCGCGTTCTACGGCAACGGTGTCGTGAATGATTACGCGTCTGGCCTAGGTAAAGTGTTTGAATTCTGGGCAGATAAAGACATCTACAATAAGTACAAAGGCTACAACACCTATAACCTTGCTGGTGCTAAGGCGTTGCTCAAAGAAGCCGGCTATAAAGACATCGATGGCGACGGTTATGTGGAAACGCCAACCGGTAAGCCAATTTTGTTGGAAGTGCAGTCTCCTAATGGCTGGACCGATTTCAACAACACCGTACAGTTGGGTGTAGAACAATTGCGTGCTGCGGGCATTAACGCCACAGCCCGTACCGCTGACTTCGCGGTATACAACAAAGCCATGGTATCCGGCACTTATGATGTGGCTTACACCAACTACTTTAACGGCGCCGATCCACACCGTTACTGGAACAGTGGTTACCATTCGCGTAACCAGAGCGGCGGCAACATGCCACGCTTTGCAATGCACTTCTTCCAAAATGCGGAGCTCGATGCTCTGCTAGATAAGTTCTACAAAACTGCCAAACTGGAAGAGCAACAAGATATCGCGCATCAAATTCAGCAAATCATTGCCGAAAACCAAGTGACGGTACCGGTCATGTCTGGGGTCGATGTTTACCAGTTTAACGAAAGTCGCTTCACTGGTTGGTGGAGTGAGAGCAATCCAAAAGGCCGTCCTTTATCTTGGGCTGGTGTTCCGGAGCGCTTATTACACGTGCTGGATCTGAAACCACGTAAATAAATGAATAGGCGGGCCTGATAGCCCGCCCTCTTTGTCATCCAATAATTTGGACAGTGTGTGACGCCTATTCACACGCTGGGGATTGATTTGCTTTTAATTAAGGAAGAGCGATGTCATTTTTTCTTCGACGGCTTATGTTCTATTTCTTAGCACTCGTATTTGCCGCCACCTTAAACTTTATTTTACCGCGTGCCATGCCCGGCGATCCGGTCACTATGATGTTCGCCAATGCGATGACTTATGTCAGCCCAGAACGCATTGAGGCGATGAAAAAGCTGCTCGGTTTTGTGGATGCTCCATTGTATGAGCAGTACTTCACCTATTTAGCCAATATCTTCAGCTGGAACTGGGGAACCTCCATTAAGTTCTACCCGATTTCAGTGAATGAATTATTAGGTAGCGCCATTGGCTGGTCCTTATTTTTAACCGGTACAGCGGTGATTTTGTCATTCTGTATTGGTTCTGTACTGGGTATCTTCGCCGCATGGCGTCGTGGCAGCTATTACGATGCCTTTATTTCTCCAAGCATGCTGGTTATTCAATCCATTCCATCAGTGGTTGTGGCAATGCTGGTGATGTTCATTTTCGCCATCGGGCTGGAATGGTTCCCTGCGGGTAACGCCTACACCTCGGGCACCACGCCTGACTGGTCAAGTTGGGCCTTCTACAAAGACGTGCTCTACCACGCCGCACTACCATTATTGTGTGCCACCCTCAGTCAGATTGGCGGGTTCCTGATCAACATGCGTAACAACATGATCAACCTGCTTAATGAAGACTTCATCACCATGGCAAAAGCCAAGGGCCTTAGCGAGAACCGTGTGGTCTTCAACTACGCTGCGCGTAACGCCATGCTGCCAAGTGTGACCGCGTTGTCGATGGCATTGGGTACCGCGATCAGTGGTCAGTTGATTGTTGAAATGATCTTCAACTACCCGGGTCTGGGTACCGTACTGCTGAACGCCATTCACGCCCGTGACTATCAGGTTCTGCAGGGCCAGCTTTTGCTGATGACCTTGTTCATGCTGTTCTTCAACTTCATGGCCGACATTCTGATCGTCTTCTTGGATCCACGTCTTCGTAAGGGAGATAAATAAGATGAAAGGCTTATTCCTCTTATTAACCCGTAACCATAAATCCCTTGCTGGTTTATGTATTCTGCTTGTCTTTGTATTCATCGCAATCTTTGCCCCGCTGCTGACCAAGCACGCACCGGATGTCGGCACAGGTAACCCGCATGAATACCCTGCCTTTGTGGTAAAAGCGGCGCAAAACAACCCGGACGGTTGGGTGGCACAGAATCTGGCGACCAACAAACGTACCTTGTACATGTCTGAAAAAGCCGATCACGTACTGGGCACTTCGCGCATGGGACGTGATATCTGGTCACAGTTTGTCTACGGCACCCGCACCTCGCTGTCGGTAGGTCTTGGCGCCGGGATCATGGTGTGTTTCCTGGCAACCTTTATTGGTGTTTCTGCCGGTTACTTCGGTGGCCGCGTGGATGAAGTGCTAACAGCGGCCATGAACATCATGCTGGTGGTTCCCCAGTTGCCGCTACTGTTCATTATTGCCGCCTTCATCGGTCAGGCCGGCCCTGCCACTATCGCGATAGTGATAGCCATCACCTCCTGGGCATGGGGGGCACGCGTGGTGCGGGCGCAAACCCTGTCGCTGCGGGAAAAAGAGTTCATCAAAGCCGCTGAACTGCTGGGTGAGTCACCTTGGCGCATTATCTCTACAGAAATTCTGCCTAACCTGATCTCCATTGTGGGCGCGAGCTTCATTGGCTGTGTATTGCTGGCCATCATGACCGAAGCCAGTTTGTCCTTCCTTGGCTTGGGCGATCCTAACGCTATCAGTTGGGGTGTGATGCTGTACAACGTACAAACCTCGTCATCCATGTTGGTTGGCGCATGGTGGGAAATCCTGACGCCATGTCTGGCGCTGACATTCATTGCCATTGGCCTGTCACTGCTGAACTTTGCGGTCGATGAAATTGCTAACCCACAATTGCGTTCACACAAAGGCATGCGTCGCTGGCAAAACGCCGCGAAACAAAACGCGGCAGCGCCAGCCACTACGCCTATCACTCAGACGCCGGGAGAGGTGAAATAATGACGACACCACAAGTCTCTATCCGCGAACTGTGCGTGGATTACATTACCGACGCGGGCGATGTCCGCGCGGTCAACAAGGTCAGCTTTGATATTGGCAAAGGTGAGATCTTTGGTCTGGCCGGTGAGTCCGGCTGTGGTAAATCCACCGTTGCCTTTTCTCTGATGCGTCTGCATAAGCCGCCTGCATTTATTACAGGTGGTGAGGTACTCTTCGATGGTCACGGTGATTTGCTGAAAAAAACCGATGCTGAAATGTCGGCATTCCGTTGGAGCGAAATGTCCATGGTGTTCCAAAGTGCCATGAACGCCTTGAACCCTGTTCTGACACTGGAAGAGCAGTTCTGCGATGTGATCATGCGCCATACAGGCTTCACGCGCCAACAGGCTATTTCCCGTGCCCAAGGGTTATTGGAGATCGTCGATATCCACCCAAGCCGCTTACGTGATTATCCGCACCAGTTCTCTGGCGGTATGCGTCAGCGTCTGGTGATCGCCATTGCACTAGCACTGAATCCGAAAATGATCATCATGGATGAGCCGACCACCGCACTGGATGTAGTGGTACAGCGCGAGATCCTGCAAAAGATCTACGCACTGAAGCAAGAGTTCGGCTTCTCGATCCTGTTCATCACCCATGACTTGTCGTTGATGGTCGAGTTCTCTGATCGCATCGGCATCATGTACTCCGGTGAACTGGTTGAAGTCGCGCCATCCCGTGAAATCCTGACCACGCCTTACCACCCGTATACCGAAGGGTTAGGCCGCTCATTCCCACCGCTGACCGGACCGAAAACCCGCTTAGCAGGGATCCCTGGCAACCCGCTGAACCTGCTGGAAATCCCACAAGGATGCCGCTTTCAGGCCCGTTGTACCAAGACGCATGATGCCTGCTTCAAACAAGCGACACAGTTGTGCGAAATCGAAACGGGCCGTTTCAGTAACTGTCACCTCTTCACCCAAACACAGCGAGCGGGGTCACGATGAGCAAACCTGTCGGTCAACCAATCATTGAAGGCAAAAACCTGATCAAAGATTTTGCCGTCAACAGCAATTCCCTGAAGAAATCGAAGATGCGCGCCATCAACGATGTCTCCTTCAAAATGTATAAAAGCCGTGGCTTAGCGGTCGTGGGTGAATCCGGATCCGGCAAATCCACCACTGCTAAGATGATCGCCAAAATGTACCCGCAAACCGCAGGGACCATTGAGTACTACGGGCGTGATATTCAGACCATCACCAAAGGTGAGGATCTGATGCAGTACCGTCGTGGTGTACAAATGGTATGGCAGGATCCGTTTGGATCGTTAAACCCGACCCACACGATCTTCCACCACATTGCGCGCCCTCTGCTGATCCACAACAAGGTCAGCAAAGGCAACCAAAAAGAGCTGGAAGAGACGGTCTACAGCCTGTTGGAACAAGTGGGATTGATCCCACCGAAAGCGACAGCGGAGAAATACCCGCACCAACTGTCCGGTGGTCAACGTCAGCGCGTTAACCTTGCCCGCAATATCGCCGTCGGGGCGGAAGTGGTCCTGGCAGATGAGCCGACCTCTATGCTGGATGTGTCCATTCGTGCCGGTGTACTGAACCTGATGGAAGAGATGAAATTCGAGCGCGAAATGGCGCTGCTTTACATCACCCACGACATCGCCACTGCCCGTTACATCGCTGAAGATCTGGCCGTGATGTACGTCGGTCACATGGTGGAATGGGGCGATACCGAAGCCATCATTCATGATCCACAGCACCCGTATACCCAGCTGTTGATTTCAGCGGTACCGGATCCGGCCAAGTCCATTCACACCCAATTGGAAGGCCACAAAGGGGAAATCCCACTGTGGACGCCAGAGAGTCTGGGTTGTCCGTTTGCGGGACGTTGTAAACACACCACGGATCGTTGCCGTCAGCAGTTACCGAATGTGACCCAGTTATCTGAGAACCATTTTGTCCGTTGTTATTTGTACGAGCAGTAACGTGTGCCGTTTCAGCCGCACACGCACGGCATCCGTAATAGCGGCTGCAAAACGGCAGCTGCAACAAATAAATATGTAAGCAATACGAAATAAGAGAAAAGGAACGCTCATGCACTCCATGCAACAGTTCGATTTTGTCCGTGGCGATGACACCATTTACACCGCCACAAAAACGATTTTTCTGACCCAAGGCACAAACGACAAGATCGATATTGATCGTGACAGTCTGGATTTTGATGGCGAGATCAGCCCACGCACCTACACCGTGGCAGATATTCAAGACATCGGCTTTTTGATCGCCAAGACCTTCAAAACCGCCTCGACGCTGAGCGTAATGATCGACGAACACACCGCTGCCCTGTTTGAACGTGATGTTTGGGTGAAGTGGCTCGCCTTTGGTTTGGCACTGTCGACTTACCGCTATCAGCACACCACCAGCGCGCAGCTACTGCCAGAAATTGCGCCTTTCCGTTTAGCGACAGCCTGCAAAACGCTAATCACCGCATTTGATGCAGGACAAACGCTGGCCTATAGCCAATTGATTTCTCGCGAGCTGATGAACAAGCCGGGCAATGTGTTGTATCCCGCCTCATTTGTAGACGCCGTAGAAGGCTTGGCAATGCACGACGTTGCCCTCTCCTACTTAGGCGATGATGAAATGCTGGCACAAGGTTTTGGCGGCCTGATGGGCATTGCCCAAGGCAGTGACCGTGAAGCCCGCTTACTGTGCTTGGATTACCACCCAGCAAACGCCACCACCACCATCGCATTAGTGGGTAAAGGGGTGACCTTTGACTCCGGCGGTATCAGCATTAAGCAACCACGTTACATGAGCACCATGAAGGTGGACATGGGTGGTGCAGCAGCGGTCGTCGGCGCCCTGCATGCCGTTGCCAACCTGAAATTACCTGTCCGTGTTATTGGCCTGTGTGGCTTGGTGGAAAACATGCCTTCCGGCAAGGCGGTGAAACCGGGTGACGTGGTCACCATGTTGTCAAAAACCAACGTGGAAATCATCACCACGGATGCAGAAGGCCGCATGGTTTTGGCTGACGTCCTGCACTACGCCCAACAAACTTACCAGCCGGATTACCTGATTGATATCGCCACCCTGACGGGCAGTACTGGCATTGCGCTGGGTAAGGCCTATGCGTCATTGATGGGTAACAACGATGCCTTCATGCAACTGGCACAACAGGCAGGTAATCAGTGCGCAGAAGCCTTATGGCCGATGCCATCTAACCATGCCCTGTTCCAATCGGCACTAAAGAGTGATTTTGCCGATTTACGCCACGGCAGCGAAGAGCCTGATGGCAGCCCATGCGTGGCGGCAACCTTCTTGCAGCACTTTGTCGCCCCTGAACAAAAGTGGATCCACATTGATTCTGCGTCGATGTCGTTGGGCATGACGCACCGTCATATTCACCCACAAGCGGCCAGTGGATTTGGTGCCCTGCTACTGACGCACATCTGTCAGCAGTTAGCACAGCGCGGCGAGTAATGACTGACAGTAAACACAAACCGTAATCACAAACAATGTAAGTGCTTGGAGAGCCAAGCACTTATGAGATTTTTACAAAACGTTTTGCAATAAAACATGAATAACAAGGTAAATACGATGATCCTGCTTGCTAACTCTGAAGCTTACCCGGGTATTGAAGAATCAGCACGTCGCCTACAGGCGGGTGAAAACGGCCTGCGCGCCCTGATTGAAGGCATTAAATTGGTAGAGCTTGATCCGCGTGTCCGCACAGTGGGTTACGGCGGTTGGCCAAATGTACTGGGTGAAATGGAACTGGATGCCTCTGTGATGGACGGCGATACCCTGCGTACCGGTGCCGTCGGTGCACTGAAAGGCTACATGCACCCGGTTGAAGTGGCGTATGACGTCATGAAGAAACTGAACCATGAAATCTTAGTGGGTGAAGGCGCGGCAATTTTCGCCAATGAAATGGGCGCCGTGGCGGGTGATAACCTGATTGAAGACTCCAAAACCGTGTGGTGGGACAAACTGGCTGAGGCCATGACGCCGGAGCAACAAGCGGCTTTCCCGAACGTGCCGCTGGCACCACTGTCTAACAACGCCACCGATCCTGAGCGCGTGCGTGATACAACGGTTTTCTTGTCTTCTGACAGCCAAGAGAGCATCAGTGCTGCAACCTCCACGTCAGGTTGGGCATGGAAATACCCAGGCCGTTTAGGTGACAGCCCAATCATCGGCGCGGGCTCTTACGCTGACAGCCGTTACGGTGCGTGTGCGTGTACGCATACTGGCGAGATGAGCATTCGCTGTTCAACAGCACACGCTGTGGTGCTGTACATGAAGATGGGGATGTCGCTGGATGAGGCGGTATATGAAGCAATCAACGATCTGCAATACCTGAAAGACGGCTACACCGAAGGGGTGACCATTCACGCGATTGACAACAAGGGCAATCACAAAGTCGTGAGCCTCAACTGTCCGGGTAACATCACGTACTGGTTCTGGGAATCAGGCATGGACAAGCCAGAAGAACGTCAAGCCGAAGTGATCATGACCAAGTAAGGGAATCCCCCTTTTTGGCTATCACAAAAACAAAAGGGGCGAATGATTCGCCCCTTTTTGATGTTCTTATTCAAGCGCTTTTACCAGAACTTATCCAAGAATTTGTAAACGTTCAGGTAAGGCTCTTGCTCTGTCGGCCCGTTACAACAAACCCAGCGGGGACAAATCAATAAACTGGCCAAGATCGCGCTTTTTGATCCCCGGCATGTAAGGAATTTCGCCCAGTTTTTGGCCCGGCAGGTTATCTTCCAACATACGGATAATTTCCGCATAGTTTTCGGTACCTGGATTGACACGGTTTGCGACCCAACCCACCACTTCCAGCCCATCATGACCAATGGCTTCAGCAGTCAAAATCGCATGGCTCAAACAACCCAGCTTCACGCCCACCACCAAAATCACCGGCAGTTTTTCGCGCTTCACCCACGTGGACAGAAAATCGTTACGGGTCACAGGTACACGCCAACCGCCAGCACCTTCCACCAATACTGCTTCCGATTTGGCTTTCAAGTGCGCCAACCCTTGTGACAACACATCAAAGTCGATAACACGGTTTTCTTGCTCCGCCGCCAAATGTGGCGAAACAGGCGCTTCAAACGCGTAAGGGTTCACTTCGTCGTACGTCAGATCCACCGGTGCGGCATCCTGAATGTACAGAGCATCCGAATTGCGCATCCCTTCTGCTGTCATGGCGCTGCCAGAAGCAACTGGCTTATAACCCGCCATCTTGATATTCGCGCTGGCCGCTGCATGAAGAATGGCGCGAGAGGCAACCGTTTTACCCACTTCGGTATCGGTCCCTGTGACAAAGAAAGCGTTAGTCATTAATAATTACTCCAAAACAGACTTGGTAAGTGGCTGGCAGTTGATGGTTCTCGTTACGATACGCCTCATAAGCGTTTTCCAAAGCCAATAGTGTTTTTCTACCGGCCAAGCCTGCTTTACGCCCCTGGTGCAGATGTGTCGCTCCTATGCCTTTCAGATCTTTCATGAGTTCAACTGCCGCGTTGTAATACATGGTGATCGGCAGAAATTCTAGGTGACTGGTTTGGCACCCCGCTTGCGCCAGCGCAAGTTTTATGGTCTTTTGCGAAAGAAAATCGTTCACATGTTGATATTGATCAACCTGCTGCCAGGCCTGTACCAATTCCTGCAGAGATCCTTCTGCCAGCGTACTGAACACAATACGCCCCCCAGGTTTCACCACTCGACGCAGTTCACGCAAGGGTACCGATAAGTCATCACACCACTGTAAAGCCAAGCTGCTAAATGCCACATCAAACTGATCATCAGCCAACGGCAAGTGCTCCACATCCGCTAAAAGGTACGACACGCGATCACCACACCGCTGCGCAGCCTGTTCAAGCATCGGGGCAGATAAATCCGCCGCACACACCTCAAATCCGCGCTCAGCCAGTTGTGCACTGAAATACCCCGTCCCGCAACCTACATCGAGCACCTTACTCCCTGCCGCGTGTAACGGTGGCAAGTAACTGAGTAAGTGATGGCCGACCTGACGCTGAAACGCAGCCGCTTGATCGTATTTTTTGGCCGCTTTACCGAAAGCGTCCGCAATGGCTTGTTTGTCTGCCCCTGCTCTGTTTGCCGCGCTTTCTGCAACATCCAATACCGCTATACTGGCATTCGGTAACGCAGTCGCGTGCGGTGCCATCATCCTGTTGTCATTCACGATAAAATACCTCATTGATCGCGACGGCTAACTGCTTCACATCGTCAGGTTGATGCGCGGCCGTCAGGGTGATCCGCAAACGTGCGGTATGTTGGGGCACTGTCGGTGGCCGAATGGCACTGACCCAAAAGCCCTGCTCACGGAGCGCATCGGCATAAGACAGGGCGCGCTGGCTCTCTCCCAACACTAACGGTTTAATTGGCGTGGTGGTGTCGACCAGTGGAATGGCGGGATCCAAGGTGTCCTTTAACAATCCTCCCAGATCACGCAAAACTTCGCGGCGCCACTCCTCTTGCTGAATGAGTCGACAAGCACGGGACAACGCATACGCCTGCGCCGGGGGCATGGCTGTGGAATAAATATAATGACGGGCAAATTGGATTAAGTATTCCGCAATGGCGTGATCACACAGTATCGCCGCACCTTGCAACCCAAAGGCTTTACCAAAGGTCACGATCAGAATATCCGGCTTGATGCCTGCCGCCGCACAACTGCCCCGTCCTTGTTCACCCAGTACACCACAGCCATGGGCATCATCGACGGCCAACAGGGCTTGCGGCATGGCAACACGGTGTAATTCCGCTAACGGGGCAACATCCCCATCCATACTGAACACCCCCTCTGTCACCACCAAGGTATTGGGTTTCGCATCCGAGTCACTGTCCATTCGGCGGGAGGCTTGGGCCAGTAAACGGGCTAATGCTGTGGGATTATTGTGTGCGAAACGACGCATGGTCGCCTCGCTGAGCATACCCGCTTCCATCAAGGATGCATGATTCAGTTTGTCTTGCAGCAGTACATCGCCTTTTTCCAGCAACGTAAACAGCAAAGCCTGATTGGCACTGAAACCACTGTTGAACAATAAAGCCCGATCAAACCCTAACCAATCGGCCAACTGGGCTTCCAACTCCAAATGCGGGGCATGATACCCCGTCACCAGTGGTGAGGCTCCACTGCCCGCCCCATAGCGGCTGAGGCCTTCCTGCCAGGCCGTGATCAACGCCGGCGATTGCGCCAATCCCAGATAATCATTACTGGAAAAGTTCACATAAGGCTGCTGGCGTGCCACGCGTCCGTTATCCAGACGCGACAACGGTGAACGCTGGCGATACAAACCTTGCTCGGTGCGTGCCGCTAACGCATGGTGAATACGGGTGTTAAAGGGACGCATCATAGAACAGATCGTCTTTGGTCGGACGCGCCGCAACACGTTGTGCCACCTGCCCCAACAATTCCTGCGCTTGCACTTCATCCGGCTTCGCCGCTTGCTCTTCGCGGTTAATCCCTAATTTGGCAAACAACTGCATGTCTTTGTCTTCACCCGGGTTGGGTGTGGTCAGCAGTTTACAGCCGTAAAACACCGAGTTCGCCCCTGCCATGAAGCACAAGGCCTGCATCTGCTCATTCATGTCTTCACGACCCGCCGACAAGCGCACTGCCGATTGCGGCATGATGATACGGGCCACTGCAATGATGCGAATAAAATCAAACGGGTCGACATCATCCACCGCTTCCAATGGCGTGCCCTTCACTTTCACCAGCATATTAATCGGCACACTTTCCGGATGGGTCGGCAGGTTCGCCAGCTCCACCAGCAGGCCAGCGCGGTCACGGGCACTTTCGCCCATGCCGATAATGCCACCTGAACAAATCTTCATGCCGGCATCACGCACATGACTCAGTGTGTCTAATCGATCTTGGTAGGTACGGGTCGTGATGATATTGCCGTAGAACTCCGGCGAGGTATCGAGGTTGTGGTTGTAGTAATCAAGGCCGGCGGCGGCCAGCTCGTTGGCTTGCTCGCCGGTGATCATGCCCAGCGTCATGCACGTTTCCAGCCCCATTGATTTCACGCCTTTGACCATTTCAAGCAAATAAGGCATGTCACGTTCCTTCGGGTTTTTCCATGCAGCGCCCATACAAAAACGGGTCGCACCAGACGTCTTAGCTTTTTCAGCGGCATCCAATACACGCTCGACTTCCAGTAAACGCTCACGCTCTACATCAGTACGGTAATGGGCACTTTGCGGGCAATATTTGCAATCTTCCGGACAGGCACCGGTTTTAATCGACAGTAAGGTGCTCACTTGCACATGGTTCGGCTGGTGGTACTGGCGATGCACTTGCTGCGCCTGAAACACCAAATCCATGAACGGTTTTTCAAATAGGGCTTGTACTTCCTTGACGGTCCAGTCGTGACGAACTTCCACGTGTAATATCCTCTTTATATTTTTTGTTGTCCTCGCTCACCGGTCAGGATGGGGAGGCGTTCTTCTCGCCATCCCAAACAAGCCAAAAGCGTAATATCTGATTTCAGTGACTTGGCTAGTCTACTTTGAGTGAGTAAACTGTCAACCACCAACAAGGAGCGAGGTTTACACTTGTGCAAAATTTAACCGAACCACTCAGTCATAATAAAACCACTATCGATCTTGAATTTGACCAGCAGCATGTCTGGCATCCCTACACATCCACCTTGCACCCATTGCGTTGCTATCCCGTGACACAGGCCTCTGGCGTACATTTACAACTGGAAGACGGCCGACAACTGGTTGATGGCATGTCATCGTGGTGGTCTGCGATTCACGGTTATAACCACCCCACCTTGAATGAAGCGGCCAAAGCACAAATCGATAAAATGTCGCACGTGATGTTTGGTGGCATCACTCACCAGCCTGCAGTGGAGCTGTGTCGCAAATTGGTCAATATGACCCCCGACCCGCTACAGCATGTGTTTCTGGCGGATTCCGGCTCTGTGGCAGTGGAAGTAGCATTGAAAATGGCGCTGCAGTATTGGCACGCCAAAGGGGAAAAGCGCCCGAAGTTTTTGACCGTCAAGCATGGTTATCACGGCGATACGTTTGCCGCGATGTCGGTGACCGATCCGAACAACTCCATGCACAGTCTGTATAAGGGCTTTTTACCAGAGCACATTTTTGCCGAGTCACCACGTTGTGGTTTCTTTGATGAATGGGATGATGCCGATACCACCGACTTTGAGCAGAAATTGAAGGCGCACAGCCAAGACATTGCAGCGGTGATCATTGAGCCGATTGTGCAAGGGGCCGGTGGCATGCGTATTTACCATCCACAGTTCCTCAAACGCGTGCGTGAGCTGTGTGATCACCACGGTATTTTGCTGATTGCCGATGAAATTGCGACCGGCTTTGGACGGACGGGCAAATTATTTGCCTGTGAACACGCCAATATCAGCCCTGATATTATGTGTCTCGGAAAAGCACTGACTGGTGGATATATGACACTCTCTGCCACATTAGCGACGCGTCATGTCGCAAATACGGTATGTGGCGGTGATGCAGGATGCTTCATGCATGGCCCAACGTTTATGGGCAATCCTCTGGCCTGTGCAGTCGCCAATGCCAGCCTAGACATATTGCTGCAAAACCAATGGCAAGAGCAGGTGAAACGCATTGAAAATCAACTGGCTGACAGCTTACCCGCGCTGGAGAAACTCGACAAAGTGAAAGCGGTACGTTGGCTGGGCGCGATCGGTGTTGTAGAGCTGCATGAGCCGGTTCAGATGGAAAGTATTCAGCAGACATTTGTCGACAACGGTGTCTGGATTCGCCCTTTTGGCACACTTGTATACATAATGCCGCCTTTTATCATTAATCAACAAGAACTTAGCCAACTCACTTCTGCCATCCACATTGCATTGCGTTAGTATCGAAAAGCAGACAACATCCTTATGTTGTCTGCTTATACTTTTTCTGAACGTTATAGGCACTTCTCTTTTCGACGCAACGTATAACTACGTACAAATCTACGTACAAAATACGTATGAATCTGCGTATCAACCTAAGAGATGTGTCACTCACTCATAATCAATAACGTCAGTAAGGCTAGAACTATGCAATTACCATTATTCCCACTCGAGATCTATGTATTACCCGGCGGGATCAGCAAGCTGAGGATCTTTGAACCGCGTTACACCCGGTTGGTCAAACTGGCCATGGCTGCCAGCGAAGGGTTTGGCGTGTGCATGAAAGATGGCGACACCCTGTGCCACTTTGGTACGCGCGTTATCATTACCGACTTTGAACAGCTCCCTGATGGCTTACTGGGGATCACCGTCAAAGGGGTAGAAAAATTCCTGATCAACAAACACTGGAAAGAAGAAGATGGACTGCGGTTTGGCGATGTCACGCCCATGTCAAACTGGACGCCGGCAGAAATCAAATTCGTTGACCGCGATATATCCAACAGCCTCAAAGCCCTGTTTGAGGAGTACCCAGAACATGCCGCGCAATATCCTATCCCGGATTACAACGACATGACATGGGTCTGTCAGCGCTGGCTGGAATTACTTCCCCTAGAAACCAATCAAAAACAATGGTTCATGAGCCGAAGTGATCATCGCGCCGCCCTGTCTTTCTTACACAATGTCATTGATGAACAACTAAATAAAGACCTATAGCTCGCTGCCGTGATCATGTCTGTGGATGTTATGTTTAACAAAGGCATGATTTCATCTCAACACTCTCTGCTGCCGTCATCACTGTATTCTAATCAATACGGCATTGCCTTGTTTCATCATCAACTATAGTTAACGCATCAGGAAGAATATCACTCAACGGAATTCACCCACTACACGTTGAGGAAGCTATAATGCGAAAACTGTTATTAATCCTCTCTTTAAACTGTCTGCCTTTGTGTGTCTATCTGGCGACCGGTTTTCAACCCTCTCACTTACCTGAAGCCTACCGCAAAGCCATCCTCCAAGCTCTCGGGGGGCAACCTGTCTGCCTGAATCACACACCTCCCCCTATCAATACAATGTGGCTGAGCCGGCCATTACCAGACTCCCGCACGACTGACATAAAGGAAATCATCTAGATATAAAGGAAATCGTCTAGGCTTATAGACAGGGACGTAACGATAAGGATAGCAGCATGGAGCATCTGCTTGGGCCGGCAGGATACGCAATGGCCGCTCTTGGTTTTGCGCTCATTTTTTTACTGATCCTCGCCACCAAACGCAAAAGGCACTTACAAAAACGCCTGCTGCAGGGGCTGTGCTTGCTGGGCATGATGTGGTGTGGCATTGCTGCCTGGCAACAACTCTATGCGCTCTCTCGTCTGCCGCCGTTGTTGGCAGAAAGTCTGTTTAACTTATGCCTGATTGTCCTCATCATGTCTTCACTGACTGACAGCAAGCGACTATCTGACACGCTAAAACAACGCAGCAACCGTTGGTTTTGCCTTTTCATTGCCGTCTCAGCCAGTCTGGAAATATTCCGGCTGATGGTGCCGGTGCTGCATCAGAAAGTGTATTTCTTTTTGCACTTAGGCCAAGCCATTATTGGCCTCTGGTTCATTGAAAAGATTTATCGCAGCAGTCAACAGGCGGCTCGTCACGCCATCAAACCACTCAGTTTGGGGCTTGGCTTGATCTTCGGTTACAACTTTGCCCTGTACGCCGACGCGGTACTGACCAACGCCCTGACCGCCGCCTTTTGGCAAGGACGCGGCTGGGTGATCACCATGGCCATTCCCTTTTTACTGCTTGCCATTAAGCGGCTTAATCAGTGGGAAAGCCGCATTTATGTGTCGCGTGACGTGGTCTATCACAGCACCCTCATCATGGCGGCAAGCGCGTATTTAATGGCGATGGCATCGGTGAGTTATCTGATCAAAGTGGCCGGCTTTCACTGGACAGACACCGCGCAAACCCTGTTTTTTGCCTTAGGGAGCGTGGTACTCGCGAGCTTGTTTTTATCTGAGTCGCTGCGTCAGCAACTCAAAGTTTTTATTACCAAACACTTCTTTGCGAATAAATACGAATACCGTCAGGAATGGATGCAGTTTTGTGCGGCCTTAGAACAACCCGACCGCTCACCGTATGACAAAGCACTGGCCGCAGCAATGCGCCCCTTTGGGTGCGAGTACGGCGTATTAGTCGTGAAAAAACAAGGGCACTTACGCCCCATTGCCAGCCTCAATTGCTCACTCAAACACCCGGACATCATGCCCACCTTGCAAGCAATAGGCGACCCCGTCATTGAGTATCAATGGATAACCGAACTGAATCACCTTAGCCGAGGATTAGATGCGCCGCCATTTGCCATCCCCCATGCAGATCTGATATTTCCCAATCACTTTTCGCTGCTAATCCCCTTTGACTCGTCCAGTCAGTACCAAGGATTACTGTTGCTGTCACAACCGACCACCAGCGACAGCATCAATTGGGAAGATCGCGATTTAATGCGTGCCATCAGCCAACAACTAGGCGTCTATCTGGCGATGTACGAAGCCCATCAGCAGCTCTCCGAAAGCCAGCAGTTTGACACCTTCAACCGCATGTCTTCCTTTCTGGTGCACGACCTTAAAAACGTGACCGCCCAGTTACAATTACTCAGCCGCAACGCTGAACAACACAAGCACAACCCAGCTTTCATTGACGATGCGTTTGAAACCATTGATCACGCCATTGAGCGGTTGAATAAAATGAGTGCCCAACTACGGAAAAAGCAAATTGATGTAGAGCCCAGTCAGGCCTTTGAACTGGTTGAGGTGCTAAACGCTGTCTGCCAAACCCGCAGTGTCCAGCAACCGATGCCACAACTGCTGCTCCCAGAATCCTTCACGTCGTTCACCTTGTACGCCAGCAAAGAGCGATTCAAAAATATCCTTTGCCATCTGGTGCAAAATGCTCAGGATGCCACCCCTGCAGATGGTCGAGTGACCCTGCAACTGGCTGTCACTGACGAGCAGGCCATGATCACCATTAGCGACAGTGGCCACGGCATGAGTGATGCTTTTATTCGAGAGCGCCTGTTTAAACCGTTTGATACCACCAAAGGCAATGCAGGTATGGGCATAGGTGCGTACGACGCAAAAACCATGATTGAGCAATTAGGCGGCCAAATAGAGGTGCAATCGGTTCCCGGGCAAGGGACGCAATTTCACCTGGAAATCCCACTAAGCAAAAAAGCAGCCACTATACTCAAATAAACACCACAAAAAAGAGACAATGCATGGACACACTTCTCGTTATTGAAGACGATCTGGGTATTCAAAAACAGCTAAAATGGAGCCTTGCAGATTATCACGTCATTTTTGCGGACAACCGACAAGATGCCATCAATGCGCTTCGTCGCCATGAGCCTCAGGTCGTCACGTTGGATTTAGGCCTGCCGCCCGATCCCACCAATGCCTCTGAAGGATTACAAACACTGCAAGACATTATGGCATTAGCGCCCAGCACCAAAGTCATCGTAATCACGGGCAATGATGACAAAGACAACGCCCTCACCTCCATCGCGCTAGGCGCCCATGATTTTTACCAAAAGCCTATTGATAGCGACATTTTAAAGGTGATCATTGAACGCGCCTTTATTGTCACCAAGCTAGAACAAGAAAATATCCAACTGCGCCAGTCGTCAATGGATAACCACGGCTTTATTGGTAACTGCCCAAAAATCCAGCATGTTTGCCGCATGGTCGAGCGCATCGCTGCCACCGAAATCTCCACGCTAATCCTTGGGGAAAGCGGCACCGGTAAAGAAGTATTGGCTCGGGCCATTCACAATCAAAGCCCACGCTGCCATGAACCCTTTATTGCGATTAACTGCGCCTCTATTCCGGAGCACCTGCTAGAAAGTGAATTATTTGGCTTTGAAAAAGGGGCGTTTACTGGCGCCCATAAAACCACCGTCGGTAAAATTGAAATCGCCAATGGCGGGACGCTGTTTCTGGATGAAATCGGGGATATGCCCTATACCCTGCAAGCTAAAATTCTGCGTTTCTTGCAAGAGAAGGTCATTGAACGGGTCGGAGGACGCACCGAAATTCCGGTGGACGTCAAAATTGTTTGTGCCACACACCAAAACCTGCAACAAATGATGGCTGAGAAAACGTTCCGGGAAGATTTGTTTTTCCGCATCAGTGAAATCACCATTGAAAATCCTCCTCTGCGCGAACGGGGCAGTGATATCATCTTGTTAGCCAAATATTTTTTACATCTCGCCAATCAACAAACTCATCGTAAGATCAACGGGTTCACTGACGATGCGCTGCATGCTTTATGTCATCATCATTGGCCCGGTAATATTCGTGAGCTGCAAAATAAAATTAAATCTGCCGCGATCATGGCAGATGGCAAAATGATTTCTGAGCTGGATTTGGCATTGATGCCGGTTGATCCACAAAACACCGAGAAACTCGCTTTGAATCTGCGTCAGGTACGTGAAGCGGCAGAAAAACAGGCGATCAAACAGGCATTAGCATTAAGCAATCACACCATCTCCCAAGCTGCCAATCTGCTTGGGATCACCCGCCCCACGTTGTATTCACTCATGGAGAAATATGCCATGATGGATGAGCACAAAGCACAAAATGAAAGCAGCCTATAAATGGCTGCTTTCTCCTTTTTACCTCATCGGCCTCATCAAATTGACTCGCGCTCAAATCGTCGGGTTAGCTGCTGTCTTTCATCAGCTGTTTAAACCAATGCTTGTCCTTCAGCGAGCTGTCATTGTCGGTGCACAGGGCTTCATTATCATCCCCCAAAATAGATTCATCTTCCGCCAATGCCCCGCTGTTCTCCATGTCATGGTGATGGTGCGTGGACATCGATTCAGACTGCACCGTCGCCTGATATAAACGACGTTTCTTAATGATCTGGGTATCCAAATAGCGAATGGTCGCGATTTTTCGCTCAATCACTTTATCCAGCACCTCTGTCACATTGTCTAACGTATTCAAAAGCTTCTCAGCCTCTTGATCGGACCATGTTCGCTGAGGCAGGAAACGCGCCGCGCCTTCATCACTGCCTATCGCATTCTCCCGGTTCACCGCCCCCATAGATGATGAGGATAAGGCACCGGAAAACTCTTCGCCCATTTCAGCCAGCACCTGCGAAATGGCGTCTTCATCCACCTCTTCCATCTCTTCCAGAAACGCAAAGAGCAAGACCCGATCCATGAGGATATTTATCTTTCGTGGGATCCCCGCAGTCTGTTCACAAATCATCGAAAAGATCGCCTCATTCAGCACCGGCTTCCCTTCCCAACCGACTTGCTGCAAACGATGTTCGATGTATTCCTGTGTCTGCTCACAATCAAAAGACTGCAAGTGACAAGAGGCGATCACCCGCTGTCGAAACTGCTCCATATCAGGACGAGCAATAATGGCTTTCAGCTCTTCCTGCCCCAATAAAAAGCTTTGTAATAACGGTTTATCATCTTGCTGAAAGTTTGACAGCATTCGGAGCTCTTCAACGGTTTCCGGCGGCAGATTTTGCGCTTCATCCACCAACAGCAACACTTGCAGCCCTTTGGCATGCAACGACAAGAAACATTGCTCCAACCGCTTCAAAATATCCGCTTTACTCAAGCCCTCTACCGGAATATCAAATTTTGCCGCCACCAGACGCACTAACTCATCCGGGCTTAAACAGGTCGTTGCGATTTGTACTGCTACAACGGAATCGTCCAGATTGGCTAGTAAATGCCGTGCAATCATGGTCTTTCCTGAGCCAATCGGGCCAGTCACCACAATAAAGCCTTCTCCCGATGACAAACCATATTGCAAGTAAGAGGCCGCTTTCTCATGATGCGGGCTGGCAAAGAAAAAACGGGGATCAGGACTTAGCCTGAAAGGTTTATCTGTAAATCCAAAATACGCTTCATACATGACTATAAATCCACATTTAATTCAAGATAGAGGCGATTTTCATCATACCCATTGTTCGCCAATGACGAGGATTTGTTATTGTGTTCGGCCCCTGCCGTCAGGGTAACCATGGCATTTACGGTGTAACTGCCATCAATCGAAAACGTCCAATACTGATCATCCTGATCAGCGGTCTCGATATTTTTAAAGGTATAATCGCGATAATCGATCACCGCTGTCCCTTTCAAACGTCGGGAGAGTTGGTGATCAATGCTAAAAGACGCGCCATAGCCTTGCTCATCCCCTTCTCGCGAAGGACTGTTCAACGCATCAAGTTCAAAGCCATACAAAGAAAAGACATACGTTGTACGTCTGGCCGCCAAGATAGACTCCCAGGTTAAACGGCGTTCTACATTGGCTTGTGCAATATTGCCATCTCGAACAAACGTTTCTCGGTCGTAGTTTGTCACCGCCTCGGTGTAGGAGATTTCATTGGTTAAACGACGTGAACGATGAGAGAACAAAAAGTCATACGCATCGCCAAAGGCACGCTTATCGTAAGATGCGCGTAATGAGGTACGCGGAGAAGGATTTAAGTACACCGCCCCGGCCCAAAAATCCGATATATCGTCTGTTTCAGAAAAGTTATAGCTGACTTCTAAATACGATGTCTTGGTAAAAAAGTAGCGAAGCGCGGGGCCCCAACTGAGCTGATCGGCACTGTCTGATTCTGATGTACCCGAGTAATTTTCGTAGTTCAGTCGCATAAATGGCACCCAGCGGTATACCGTCTGAAAACCAATCTCTTCCCGTAACACCACAAAGGAAGTATTGGGATCATCCCCTTTCGAACGCTTATAATCGTAGGTGCCTTCAATCACCCAAAACATATCTCTCACATTGGGTCCATTCGAAAAACGCAGTGCGGCACCGCCACCATCATAGTTACCAATGTCATCTTCATAGTTGCTTGCCGTCACAAAGACTCGGCCAGTGACATTACTGTCACTCAATGGATTACTACGATAACTTACCCCCAGTTCCGCCTGCTTATTTTCAACCGTATCACCGGTAAAAATATCGGCATTCGCATTCTCATCAATCGCGGCGGCGATGTTATCGATCGAGGCACTGGCATCAAGGCGAAAGCCTTCACCTAACGCTTTATTGGCATCAAAACGGAGGGTCTGATAAAGGCTGTTATCATTGCCATCATGGCTATAGAACAGCTGATCCAAGGTATATTCCAGCGACAACGCGTTACCATCGACACCATTGGCTTCTATCCCCACCCCGGCATTGAGGGTCGTGATTAAACTCCCCTGTCGATCACTGTCTGCCTGTTTCAGGTTATCGCTATAGACGAGGCTGCCGCCAACCTGCGGTGTCACACGCACATCAGCAGCACTCATCATTGGGCTACAGCCCATTCCGACGACCAGTACGACGCTAGTCCATTGCGTTTTTCCCATAGCCATATCCATATCCGTATTGGCTATAATTGCCATACGTTGCTTTATTGATGATAAATCCCATCGCCATATCACGATTAAGCAGTGATACAGCCTCATCAACATTCGACAAAGACGTTTTAGATTGCTCCACCACGATCATGGCCTGTCCCATGAATTTGGACATGGTGATCGTTTCAATCACCCCTAACAATGGTGGGCAATCAAAGATGATCAAACGATCCGGATACCGACTGGCCAACTCTTCGGCCAAAGCCGCCATTTTGTCACTGGCCAAGAGTTCGTTACTTAAATGGTGTAACGCACCCGCAGGCAACAAACGTAATGTCGGAATATCCGTGGTATAAATCACGTCGGCAATATCGTGAACATCCCCTTCAAGGTAATCAATGAGTCCTTTTGCCGGCTGGATCCCCAGTAACTTTGACACACTGGGTTTGAGCACATCGGCATCCACCAGCAATACGGTTTTGTCTTTTTCTGACGCCACACTCAGAGCCAGATTCACAGCGGTAAAGGTTTTACCTTCATTCGGCCCCGTACTGGATATCATCACCATATTACTGTGCGTCAACATGTCAGATGCCGGACCAAAAGCGTTATATAAAATCTTATGCTTAATGGCCCGATACTCATTGGTCATGGTTGGGGTCGCTTTATCATCGTCATGCGACACCATGCCTTTTCTTTTGAGTGCATCGGTATCTATATGGAAAACCACCTCAGACGAGACAGGAAGAGGGGCATGCTCTTGCGCTTTTGCGTCAGCCGGAGCCGGCGCACCGGAGGACGGCGCTGCACTATTCGGTGTGCCTGTGGAAGCCGCCTGCACGACCGAATTGGGGGTATTTGAGTCAGCTTGAGTGTTTGCCACCTCTTGCGATGCGGGGTTGGATTCAGCGGCCGTCTTCGCCGCTTTCGACGCCATGACCCGTCCAATCAGGCTTTTTTGAGGCTTCGGCTTTCCTCTGCCTTTTTTGAATGCCTTATGAATGGAATTCATAGTGCCTCCTTCGCTTCTAAAATCATTTCATGGATAGAAGGACTGGTATTGATCGCCATAAAGCCGATAAATGTGACCAACAACAGGCCACACAGTACGGCATAACGCTTCAACTGCTTACGTTTCACCTGCTTCAATCCGGAGATCTCCGTTGCTGATACCACCCCAAAAACCGGCACTTTAGTGTGTTTAAACAGCTGCATGGGAGAAATCACCACCGGCCAAATCTGGCTGACCATGAAAGCAAGAAAGATCCCTGCGCCTAACGACAAAATCAGCACCACTGTCAAAAAAAGCGGACGCATTGGCCCGGAAGGCTCACGAGGCAATAAAGGAGGATCGACGATGCGGAATGAAATTTGATCCGATGATGCGCCAATATTTTGTGAAATCATGGCGGATTCGCGACGTGACAACAGCAAGTTATACTGACTCTTCGTCACATCGTAATTTCGCATCATATGCGTGAGCTCAGCCTCAACGGCAGGCAAATTACTTAACTTGTCCTCAATAAATACAATTTTCGATACCAGCCCCTCTTCTCTGACGACCAGCGAAGCCACTTGGTTTTCCATTTCACTGACAATAAGCTTCATTTCTTGCAGCACGACACTGTCGTTATTTACATTGCCCCCAACCGCAATCGCATCACGTTTGAGTACTTGAAGCTCTTCAATCTGACGGCGGGTTTCCCTGACATCCGGATGCTTCTCTGTAAAGCGGAACAACAAAGCATCGAGACGCGCTTGCAAAATATCAATGCGGTCATCATATTCCGTGCGGTTATTCTTGCCTTGTCGACGCAGCTCTACGATTTCTCGATTCAGCTGCTCTCGTGCTGAAGCAAGACGAGAACGGGCTTCTTTCAGCTCTAACCGCGTCGTCTCCAGATTACGCTTCAAGGCTTCCGCCATATTGAAATAGCCGCCTTCAGAACCCGGCATATAGCCGGCATTCGCCCGTTTAAACTCAGCCAGATTGGCTTCTGCCATGATCAGGCGTTTTTCATAATCTGCCAGTTGCGATTCAATGAACTCGTTGGCCTGCTCCGTATCATCTTTCTTCTGCCCGACCGCGTTTTCTACAAACACATCCAATGCCGCCTGAACGACATCTTTGACATACTTAGGGTCGCCACCGGAGTAACTGATTTTGAAAAGATTTTCTTTACCGGCTGAATTGATTTTGATTTTCTTCTTCAGGTTTTCCAACAGGTCTTCATACTCGTCCTGCGTTTCCGTTTTGACGTCTGCATCGGTATAACGGGCTATCGTTTCCAGGTTTTTACGACTTAATAAGGTCTTCACCATCAATCGCAATTCCTGCGACGGATCGTTATCAATCGCAATACCACGTAACAGCGGTTGAAGTATCGTTTTGGTATCCGCATACACCCGGGCATCCGAGGTGTATTGATTGGGCATGAATGTCACCGCCACCCATCCCAGCGGACAAATCACCCAAGCCGTAATAATGATCCAGCGCCGGCGGTGCCACACGCCATAAAGATATTGCAGCAATAAATCTAACTGTTCCTTCATGCCTCAATCTCCATTAAAACCCAACACTTAAAACCAAGATTCAGGAATGATAATGATGTCCCCGGGCAGGATATCGATGTTGGCGCGAATATCACCGTCCCTGACCAAGTCCGCCATTTTAAGGTTGAACTGTTTCTGCTGCCCATTGATCACCCGGATCAAGCGCGCATCGTTTCCGTCGGCAAATTCTGTCAATCCCCCCACTTCGACCATCACATCGAGCAACGTCATATTTTCACGGTAATTGATCGCCTGCGGGGAAGACGCTTCACCAATCACGCGAACCTGTTCGCTGTACGGCCCTACAAAGCCAGACACCATGACACTGACAATCGGATCACGCACATACTCAGCAAGGTGTGCCTCAAGGCTGCGAGCTAATTCCGTTGGCGTACGCCCTGAAGCCGGTAGATCATCGACCAGTGATGTGGAAATCATGCCATCAGGACGCACCACGTAACCCCCTGATATTTCTGGATTACCCCACACAAAGATCGACAAGCTATCCCCAGGACCAATCAAGTACTTATAGTCACTGATATTTTTGGTTAACGACGGTTGTGGTGTTGCCGATGGCAAAAGAGGTAAGTCATTGCTACTGCACCCAGAGACCGCGATCAGCAATGCCGCTAAAGTCGCAGTCCCATACGTCGCTTTAACAGCCTGTTTTTTCATATCCATATCCACCCTGCGCTGTTACTCACCGGTTACTGAGCACAAACTAATAACCAATTGAAGCACTTACGTTTATCTGACTAATTTGTGGTACTAATTTAACTATATATGATTTTTTTATTTTGCAGATTTTTTCTGCTCATCAATAATTCAGGTTGTACCTAACAAAATAAAATCAGCGTCAATATAAATAGGGATCGTTTATGGCACACTCGCGCTTTCACGATTTAAATCTGAGTAATGCAACACTGATTATCACCGATATTGTGATTCTGTCAGGGATCTACTTCTTCGCATCTTATTATTTATCAGGCATTTATTCTTCAGCACCACCTGCCTTTGATTTACGCACCTTTGCACATTTATTTTGCTTTACGCTTCCCATTCAATTAACACTATTGGCTGTTGGCCTCTATAATGAAAAGTTGCGCGAAAATTTTCGCGGTATTACTCTGCGTATTACCGTGGCCATTGTTTTAGCCTATTTACTCACCTTTACCTTGACGCTCTTGATCCCTTACCTGACTTTACCTGGTTGGACAAAACCCATCCTTTACCTGTTTGCGTTACTCGTGCTAGTCACCGCTCGCTACATTGCGATTACCAATAACTACGAACAGCTGGGGCGACGTCGTGTCATCTTGCTCGGGCACGGTAACCGGGCTCAGTTGATCAATACCAGCATGCGCCGCAAAGCAGACCGGGTGCACTTTGACCTTGTGGGATACATTGACATCCCCGGTGATCTTGCCATCGAAGAAACGAACCTGCCACGCATCACGTTGACTCAACCGCTGGAAGACTATGTACGTCAGGAAAATATCGATGAAATTGTGATTGCCGTCGATGAGCGTCGTGGCACCTTACCCACCGACAGTTTATTTAAATGTAAAATACAACATATCCTGATTACGGATGTCATTGATTTTATTGAAAGAGAAACGGGCCAAATTGCGGTTAATCATATAACACCATCGTTTGTTATTTATAATGGACACCCTTCAAAAAATAAGCTAAAGGCATTTTTAAGTTGGCTATTCAATAGCTTAATTGCCATGATTATTCTATTTGTCAGCTGGCCTTTAATCATCGCAGCCTTTATTGCAATAAAAATTGAAGACGGCTTATTTTCACCAGTCCTTTATTCTCAACAACGGGTCGGGTTACAGGGACGACTTTTCTCAATTTATAAATTCCGGAGTATGCGCGTGGACGCGGAAAGAAATGGTGCGCAAATGGCGGCAAAAGTCGACGCGCGTATCACCAGAGTCGGCGCCGTACTCCGCAAATACCGTATTGATGAATTACCGCAACTATTCAATGTGCTGCGTGGTGATATGTGTTTCGTGGGACCACGCCCTGAACGCCCACAATTTTCGGATCAATTTGCGCAAGATATTCCCTTTTATGCCCATCGCAATGATGTGAAACCCGGTCTCACCGGATGGGCACAACTGAAATACCCTTATGGTGATGGTTTGGAGGATGCCATTGAGAAACTCAAGTTTGATCTGTATTACATCAAACACCGCAGCCTCCGCTTGGACTTACTGATCCTTATTCGGACTTCTGAAATTGTGCTCTTTGGGAAAGGACGTTAATGATATGGATAATCCTCATTCTTCATCGCCGTCTGCCACCACGCAGGCCCGCCATCACCGTACGATGATCAATGCCATGACCATTGATGTCGAAGACTATTTCCACGTCTCTGCCCTGTCTTCGGTGATCACAAAAAAAGACTGGGGGACAACCTATCCCCTGCGGGTAGAAAAGAGTACGCAGCGCATTTTGCAACTCTTGGATGACTACGATACGAAAGCCACATTTTTTGTTTTAGGCTGGGTGGCTGACGCCTGCCCGCAATTGGTGAAAGACATTGCTCAGGCCGGCCATGAAGTCGCCAGCCACGGCTATGCCCATCAACGGGCCAACCAGCAGACTCAAACCGTATTTCGTGATGACGTCGCCAAATCGAAAGCCTTACTCGAGTCCCTGACAGGTCAACCCGTCTATGGTTACCGCGCCCCCAGCTTTTCCATCGATGAATCAAACCCTTGGGCATTCGAAACACTGGCCGAACTCGGTTTTCTCTATTCCAGTAGTACCTATCCGGTAAAACACGACCTGTACGGTGTGCCCGACTGGCCGCGCTTTAAGTACCGCCGTCCAGAAGGCATTACCGAGGTTCCTATCCCTACACTTACCCAATGGGGGCGCAATATTCCTATCGGCGGAGGGGGCTATTTCCGTTTCTACCCCTACGCCCTGAGCCGGTATTTAATTCGCACCTATCTGCAAAGAACCGGACAGCCTTACAGTTTCTATTTCCACCCCTGGGAGATAGACCCCGAGCAGCCCACAGTCAGCGGCATCTCACGGAAGTCACAGTTCAGGCATTACCTCAATTTGAGCCGAATGGAACAACGCTTAAAGCGGTTATTGCAAGATTTTAACTGGCATTCAATGAATCACGTTTATCAACTCTATGGGTATGACAACGATGGAAAATCTAACAATACGGAAATTATCCAAACCGCAACACCCAGCCTGGGATCAATACGTTGACCGCCATCCAGACGGCAGCTTTTTCCATTTGTCCGGCTGGCTGGATGTGATTCATTCCGTCTTCGGCCACCAGCACCATTATTTATTGGCGGAAGATGAGAATAAACTGGTTGGTGTCCTCCCGCTGTTTGAGCAAAAGAGTTGGCTATTCGGTCATGCCTTAATTTCTACGCCGTTTTGCGTCTACGGCGGTGCATTGTCGGATAACACAGTCATACGGGAAAAACTGGAAGCAGCGGCCTACGAACTGGGTTGCGATCTGAATGTGGATTACGTTGAGCTGCGTGACAAAAGCCCTGTAGAGAGTACGGGGCCTTGGGTCACCCACACTCACCATACCTCTTTTCAGTGTGCACTGCCTGAGGATCCAGAGGCGATTCTGACAACCATTAAGCGCAAACAGCGTGCTGTGATCCGGCATTCTCAGAAAAATGAACTGCAATGGGACAACACGGATAACCCACAAGTCTGTTTTGATCTGTATGCGGAAAGTGTCCGAAACCTGGGGACCCCGGTATTTTCAGGCAAACTATTCTGCGCTCTAAAAGAAACCTTTGGTGATCGCTGCGAAACCCTCATCATTCAGGACAAAGATCAGCAGCCGGTATCCGGTGTCTTGAGTTTCTACTATAAAAATCAGGTACTGCCCTACTATGGCGGCGGTAAACACGCTGCGCGCGATCTCAAAAGCAATGATTTCATGTACTTCCAATTGATGCACATTGCACAACAAAAAGGCATGACGTCCTTTGATTTTGGCCGCAGCAAAATTGACTCCGGCGCCTACAAATACAAAAAACACTGGGGCATGGAAGAGGTACCTTTGCATTACCGTATCGCACTGGTGAAAGCCAAAGCACTCCCCAACCTGTCACCCAACAATCCTAAATACAAATATTTCATTCAGGCTTGGCAAAAGCTGCCATTAAGTGTCAGTCGCCATCTTGGCCCCTTTTTATCTAAGTACTTAGGATAATGTTATGAAAGAGCCTCTATTATACCTCTGCCATCGCATCCCCTTTCCGCCAAACAAAGGGGATAAGATCACCACCTTCAACGTGCTGAAGTACCTGCAACAGCACTATGATATTCACCTCGGTTGCTTTGTGGATGATGCCTTTGACACCCGCTATCAAGAGGATGTCGCGCAGTATTGTGTCAGTAGCCAATGCATCCCTCTGTCACGTGCATATAGCAAATTAAAAGGGCTGACCGCCTTGTTAAAAGGAGAGCCGATCACTCTGCCCTTTTATGCTCGCCACAGTATGCAGCAATGGGTCGACACCACCATTGCGCAATACAACATTCGCAAAGCCTTTGTTTATTCCGGTTGTATGGCGCAATACGTGATCCCGCATACCGAACATCTGCACACCGTGATGCACTTTGCCGACATTGATTCTGATAAATGGCGTCAGTATGCCCTGAAATCCAAAGGCATCATGAAAGCCATTTACCAACGTGAACATAAAACGCTGGAAGAGTACGAAATCGCGGTCGCCAACGCCTTGGATGTCAGCTGTTTTGTCACCCAAACAGAAACCGATGCCTTCAAGGCGCTACTAGAACCTGTGATACAAGAAAAAGTCATGCCCTTGGAAAATGGTCTGGACAGCGAGTACTTCTCCCCGACGGCTGACACAACACTGGGTGAGGATTACCCACTGGATCAGGAAAATTTTATCGTGTTCACCGGTGCCATGGATTACTGGGCCAATGCCGATGCCGTCACTTGGTTTACTGAGCACGTCTGGCCCAAAATCATTACCGCCGCGCCGGATACCAAACTGTATCTGGTGGGCAGTTCACCCGGCCCTGAGGTACAGGCGTTGGCACAACAGCCCGGGGTGATCGTCACCGGACGGGTGGAAGATGTACGTCCTTACTTACAATACGCGAAGGCCGCTATCGCCCCCATGCAAATTGCCCGAGGCGTGCAAAACAAACTGCTTGAAGCCATGGCAATGGCCAAACCGATTATTGTGTCACCACTGACCATAGAGGGAATGGAAGCGTATCCCACTGAACACCTTGCTGTGGCAAACGACCCCGATGTGATCGCGCAATGGCTGGTTGATAAGCTACAAGCCCCACCGGTTATCGCCCACACATCAAGGCTGTGGATAGAGCAACACTACAGTTGGGAAGCCAAGCTAAAACCGTTATTGGGGTATCTCAACGACACCCCGGTGAATGAGGTGACGGTATGACGCAAAACAAAGCCACGTTGGTTCTGATCCCGATGTTTTGCTGGGGACTGATTTTCTACGACAGTGTGATTGATATGGTCACCGTGTGGAGCCAATCCAAGACCTACGAACATTGCTTTTTGATCTTGCCGATTTTTTTCTGGTTGGTGTGGCAAAAGCGCCACGCCTTACAGGAACAGCCGCAAGACATCGCACTGGTCCCCATCTTATTGATCCCCCTGCCTGGCTTGTTGTGGCTGGTTGGTAAAACCGCCGGCGTGAATTTATTTGAACATGCGGCAGCGGTGTTCAGTTTGCAGCTGTTACTCTGGGCCCTGATCGGCACCGCGCGTGCCAAGCAAATTTGGTTCCCGCTCTGTTACCTGACGTTTTGCATCCCTTTCGGTGAAGAGTTGATCCCCGCCCTACAGGATATTACCGCTGATCTTTCCATGTTCATGCTGTCTCTGTCCGGTATTGCAGCCTACCGTGACGGGCTCTATATCACGATTCCCAATGGTCAATTTGTGGTCGCAGAAGCCTGCTCCGGCATCCGCTTTCTGATCTCCAGCCTTGCACTTGGTACCTTGTTTGCTTATTTGCAATTTTCCAAGCTCTGGAAACGCATCGCCTTTGTCGGGTTCTCTTTTGTGTTCCCGATTATTGCCAACGGTATCCGTGCCTATGGCATTATCTTGATTGGTTATATGAGTGATATGCAGCACGCTACCGGAGCCGATCACCTGGTGTATGGCTGGCTATTTTTCAGTATCGTGATTGTCTGTATTTTTATGACAGCCAGCTTTTTTGCCGATCCCCCCACTGAAGAACAACAACACGCGATCAAAACCCGTGCTCAAAGTAAACATTACACGACGTCCATTGGTTTACTGTCCGCCCTGTTAATGTGTATTGCTTTGTGGGGACAAAGCATTCAGCAACCGACGTCAGACATCGACACAACCTCGGTATTACTGGATGAAACCCAGATTACCCATGATCACCTTCCCCGCGCCTACTGGGGCATTGCTTTCCCGTATTCCGACCATGACAAGCTGGCCACTAATGAGAACGGTGATACCTATTTTTACACCGCACGGTATGCCCTCAATCAGCCGCAAGGTGAATTGATCAGCAGTGAAAACCGCCTGTATGACAAAGAGTCATGGTCTCTCCACTCCAGTCAAAATGTGTCATTAGGTCACAATGCTGAAGCCACTAACCTCTCATTAATCGACCAAAATGGCCGTACCATGGAAGTGATTTACTGGTACTGCATCAATGATTTTTGTACTAGCGATCCATTAGCACTAAAACTGTATAAAGCGGGTCATCTGATCACCGGAGGGGATGGTCACGCCGATGTATTTGCCATTGCCAGCCGAAAAAGCCAACAAGCTCAGCAATATGCGCAACGCTGGCAGGCGGCACAACACAGCGGCGCGCAATCGACCAATACACAAGCGGCCAAATAAACCGGCCAATGGATGAATTAATGTGATCGCTCAAGGAGGAATCCCATGTGTGGTATTTCAGGTATCTTCAATCTCCATCGTTCCACGCCCATTGATGAAGCTCTCCTCAAGCGTATCAACCGCTTACAACAACATCGGGGGCCAGATGATGAAGGCTACTATGTCGATGCATTCGCAGCATTAGCCCACCGCCGTCTGTCTATCATTGATTTATCCGGCGGCCACCAGCCCCTGTTTAATGAAGATAACAGCGTGGTGGTGGTCTTTAATGGTGAGATCTACAACTACCGGGAGCTGGCACAGGAGCTCAGCGCTTTAGGTCATCAATTTCGTACTCTGAGTGATACCGAAGTGATTGTGCACGCCTGGGAGGCCTGGGGAGAAGACTGTGTTAAACGCCTTCGTGGCATGTTCGCTTTTGCGGTATGGGATACCAATACCCGAACTCTGTTTATCGGCCGAGACCGTCTGGGCAAGAAGCCCCTGTTTTACACGGTTACCCCACAAGGCCAACTTATTTTCGCCTCTGAACTGAAAGTACTGGTCGGCCACCCTGACGTCTGTACCGAACTGCGCCCCGAGATGGCAGAAGAATTCTTCATGTATGGCTATATCCCCGAGCCATACAGTGCTTACCAAAACATCTTTAAGCTAGAACCTGGGCATACTATTACCGTGCGTCCACAAAGTGGACTGGCTTCCAAGCAGTACTGGGACTTGCCCGCTCCCTCGCGTATTCTGAGCTGGGAAGAAACCCAATATTCCCTTATCGATAAACTCAAAGAGGCGGTCAATATTCGCTTGGTCGCTGACGTGCCACTCGGGGCTTTTCTCTCCGGCGGTGTCGACTCCAGTGCCATTGTCGCCTTAATGGCAGAATTGCAGGACTCCCCGGTCAATACCTGTTCGATTGGCTTTGATGAGCGGGATTTTGATGAAAGCGATTACGCACAACAAGTCGCTGAGCGCTACCATACTCACCATTGGCAGGAAATTGTCAGTCCACATGATATCAGCCTGATTGACCAACTGGCTGATATCTATGACGAGCCGTATGCCGACAGCTCAGCCCTGCCTACATACAAAGTGTGTCAACTGGCCAGCCAGCGGGTCAAAGTCGCGCTGTCAGGCGATGGCGGGGATGAAATTTTTGGCGGCTATCGTCGTCATCGCATGCATCTGGCCGAGCAACGCCTACGTGATGCCATTCCGCAACCGATTCGTAAACCCCTGTTTGGCACATTGGGGAATCTCTATCCTAAGGCCGATTGGGCACCCCGCCCGCTGCGCGCAAAGACCACCTTTCAGTCTCTGGCCATGAACATGGTAGAAGGCTATGCCAGTAGCGTGTCGAAAATACGGACGGCAGAACGCCAGAAATTATTCAGCCCGGCCTACCACCGGCAGCTGGATGGATATAACGGCATTGATATCCTCTACCAACACGCCAAACAATTCCAAACGGATGATCCGCTCAAACAAGTGCAGTATCTGGATATCAAAACGTGGCTGGCGGGAGACATTCTCACCAAGGTTGACCGAGCCAGTATGGCGCATGGTCTGGAGGTGCGCGCACCTTTATTGGATCACGCGTTTATTGAATGGGCTTATCAAATCAACAGCCAAGACAATATTCGGCACAATGAAGGGAAATACGCTTTTAAAAAATCGCTCGAACGGTATGTCAGTAATGACATTCTCTATCGCCCCAAAATGGGGTTTGGCATGCCTATCGCCCACTGGTTCCGCACGTCATTACAGTCCAGCCTGTACGACAACGTGCTCTCTGATGCGATGTGTGACAGCGGGTTCTTCAATGTCGACCAATTAAAAAAAATGATCCATGAACACCAACAAGGATACCGTGATCATGGTGTTCAACTGTGGTGCTTACTGATGTTCTCGCAGTTCATGGTAAGACAGTAAAAGGGGAGACTCGGCATGAAGTTATTGACCATCACAACCCTGTACCCGAATGCGAGTGATCCCAAACATGGGATCTTCGTGGAAACCCGTTTGCGACATCTGCAACAACATTATCCTGATGTGGCGTGTACCGTGATTGCACCGGTGCCATGGTTCCCCTTTCGTCATCCGATGTTTGGTCACTACGCACACTATGCCGATGTCCCGCTCATAGAAACCCGACACGGCATCACAATTTATCATCCACGCTATTTGGTGATCCCCAAAGTAGGGATGCAACTGCTGCCAGCCGCACTGCACCATTGCATTCTTAAGCAGGTTCGACAGTTACTACAGCAAGGACAAGACTTCGATTGTATTGATGGGCACTACTATTACCCCGAAGGCGTTGCTATCGAAAAAGTCGCCGCCGAGGTCAAACTGCCTTTTACCATGACCGCCCGGGGCACTGACATTAACCTGATCCCTCAGTTTCCTCGTCCGCTGCAGCAAATTCAGCATGTATTCAAGCAGGCTCAACATAACCTGGCGGTGTGTGAAGCACTGCGGCAAACCATGATTCTCCATGGCGCAGATCCTGCCCGCTCAACAACAGCCCGTAACGGCGTCGATCTAACCCTGTTTCCTTTTGCCGATAAGCAACAACAACAGGCTCTGCGCACCCAATTAGGATTGCCCGCAGATAAACCCATTTTCCTGTCTGTTGGCTGGTTAATTGAACGTAAAGGCCACCACTTAGTCATCGATGCGATGCTGTCACACCCGGATGCCCTATTACTTATCGCCGGAACCGGCCCCAATGAAAAAGCCTTAAAGCAGCAAGCCATAAATGCAGGCATCGAAAAGCAGGTGATCTTTTTGGGTGGACTGGATCAACCTACCTTGGCGCACTATTTTGCCGCCAGTGATCTCTCCATTCTGGCCTCAGACCGTGAAGGCTGGGCCAATGTATTACTGGAATCGATGGCATGCGGGACGCCCGTCGTCGCCACCAATATTTGGGGGACACCGGAAGTGGTCACATGTTCTGATGCGGGGGTATTGGTCGAGCGAAATGTCTCCAGCATTGCAGAAGGCATCACCACCCTTTACACCCACCTTCCGGATCGTCAAGCCACACGACGCCATGCTGAACAGTTTTCCTGGGAAGACACCGCGCACCTGCTGCATCAGATATTCACCCGCATTGTTAACGCCGACACAGCGGACGCCACCGCCCCTTCTGCCGTCACCTCAACCCATAAGGATCTGGCTTCATGAAAATTCTCTACCACCATCGTGTCGCCTCACGAGACGGCCAGTTTGTCCATATTGATGCCATCATCAACGTTTTAAAACAGCAAGGACACGAGGTGATCATCGTTGCACCAGACATCAGTGAAAACACGGATTTTGGTGACAATGGCGGCTGGGTATCGACTTTACGTCAGCGGTTGCCCGGCGCGATTGCCGAGCTGCTGGAGCTAGGTTACAGCCTGTACGATTTCATTAAGCTGTATCGCGCGATTAAACGACACCGCCCTGATGCCATTTATGAACGCTACAATCTCTTTTTACCTTCAGGCATTTGGGCTAAACAATGGTTTCAGTTACCGCTCTTGTTGGAAGTGAACTCACCGTTATACCAAGAGCGGCATGATTACACCGGCATCCATCTGCCCATGCTGGCTCGCTGGTCAGAATACTACACTTGGCGTAATGCCGATCACGTCCTGCCCGTCAGCCACGTTCTGGCAGGTTACCTCTATGAAGCCGGAGTCTCGGAACAACACGTCACCGTGATCCCGAACGGTATTGATCCTGCCCACTTTCATGCCGATATACAGGCGACGCGCCTGCCACAATTTGAAGGGAAAACCGTCATTGGTTTTGTCGGGTTTTGCCGTGAATGGCACCGATTGGATGCCGTTATGCGCCGTATTGCGACCTTCAACGACCCCAATATTCATTTATTGATCATCGGGGATGGTCCGGTATTAGCCGATCTCAAAACACTCGCAGAAACGCTGAAGATCACCAAGCAGACACACATTACCGGTCTGATCCCCCGTGATGAAATGCCAACGTGGCTCGCGCAAATTGATATTGCCCTGCAACCGGCCGTCACACCTTGGTGTTCACCGCTCAAATTGATTGAATATTTAGCGGCTGGCAAAGCGATCGTGGCACCCGATGCTGATAATATCAAAGAGCTATTAACCCACGAACACAATGCGCTGTTGTTTGAAAATGGCAATATGGAAAGCATGCTCAGCGCTATCGAACGCTTGCTTGAAAATGCCCCCTTACAAGCTGATCTTCGCCAACAAGCCAGTCAAACCATCTCTGAAAAACAACTGACCTGGTACAGCAATGGCGAAAAAATTACCCGTTTAATGGCTCTTGCACGAACCGATAACGCCATCACTCTCGAGCAAGGCTAACCCGATGAGGTGCTTACATGACAAGATCTGTGGTTCATATCGTTCATGGTTTTCACATCGGTGGGCTAGAAAAACTCATCGTCAATTGCATCAACAAAATGGGCAACCACTATCAACATACAATCATCAGCCTCACCTCTGCCAGCGACGATATAGCCAAACAGCTGAACTACCCCGTTAAGGTGATCGCCCTTGATAAGCCGCCAGGTAACAGTGCGCGTTTATACCCATTACTGTATAAGCATTTACGTACGTTAAACCCTGATATCGTGCAAACGTACAACCTTGCAACCATTGAATACCAATGTATCGCGGCACTGGCCAGGATTCCCATTCGTATCCATGCTGAACATGGCCGGGATACCTATGATCCTTTTGGTAAAGTAAAGAAATACCGCTACTTACGCAAAATCTGTGCGCCATTTATTCATCATGTCGTGGCCGTGTCCGACGATCTGTATCAATGGCTGGCACACGACGTAGGTATCCCAGAAAACAAATTGATTTTGATCCGCAATGGCATCAACACCGAACACTTTCAGCCAGCGGCCTCGTCCCGCCCATCGGACAAGAATGTGACAGCGTTCCCCCACACATTCACCTTTGGGCATGTCGCTCGGCTGCAAAGTGTTAAAAACCAGCAGCTGCTCATCCTTGCCTATCAGTCCGCTTGTGAGCAAAGCCCTACTTTCGCCGAAGACACCCAATTGGTATTAGTGGGCGATGGGGATCAACGGGCGGCGTTAGAGCAACTGGCCGCCCAATCAACGTCTGGGGCACAGATTCACTTTGCTGGCAGTCAAACAGACATGCGCGAACAATATGCCCGCTTT
Organism: Photobacterium aphoticum; assembly: GCF_001029435.1. Classification (GTDB taxonomy): domain Bacteria; phylum Pseudomonadota; class Gammaproteobacteria; order Enterobacterales; family Vibrionaceae; genus Photobacterium; species Photobacterium aphoticum. The sequence goes on from NZ_LDOV01000017.1 coordinate 50,628, forward strand.
GACGCCTTTGTGCTGTCTTCTATCGCAGAAGGCATTCCATTAACCTTGTTAGAATCGATGTCGATGGGGATCCCGCACATTGTGACCAATGTCGGTGGGATTGGCGAAGTGATCATCGATGGCTGCACCGGTATTGGCGTCCCCTCTGAGAATCAGGCCGCACTCACCACCGCTCTATTAGAGTTCTACCATCAGAAAAATCAGCTTCCTAAAATGGGGGCTTCTGCGCGCCACCGGATAGAAGCCTCTTTCAGTGAAAACAGCATGGTTGAAGCATACAAAACCCTTTATCAAGTATAGCGATGACCCCATTTAGCTATCACCAAGAGCCATGACACGCATTCCGTCAAAAGTAAAAAAGCCGACATCATGTCGGCTTTTTCTCTTCGGTATGGCCAATGCGTCCTAACGCACCGGTAATGCACTATCGTGTTCTTTAAAATAGGCATTGGCGAGCATGTAATCATCAAAAATACCAATATCAATAAAATAGCTGTCTGATTGCTGGCTCAACAATACCCACTGCCGATCAGCGGCTTTCTCCAGGTAAGTTTTCTCAAAAGAAAATCGCTCTACCTCTACACCGTCAAATTCACTGCCTCTCAATAAATAAATGCCAGCATTAATATAGCCAGAAACACTGCGTGTCTTTTCATGAAAGCCCACCACCCGGCCGTCATCATCGAGTTGCGTGGTGCCATAGCGCCCTGTGTTATGCAGGTATTTCACCACCATCACGATATGGGCATCGGTGAGTTGTCGACACAAGCCGCTTAAATCAAACTCGCAGTAACTGTCTCCATTCACCACCAGTAACGTCTGCTGCTCCAATTGGCACTGGCGGACCGCATTGACAATGGCCCCGCCGGTTCCGAGTGGCTCATCCTCCACACTGTACTCTATGGCCACGCCACGGTACGAGTCACCAAAATAGTCTTGAATAAGCGAACGCAGGTAAGATACGGCAAGGACAATACGGGAAACATTTTGCTCTACTAAATTATCCAATACGCGTTCAATAAAAGGGCGACCAGCCACATCTACCATGGGCTTGGGTTGTGACTTGGTCATTTCACCTAACCGAGTCCCCAACCCTCCACACAGTACAATGGCGACCACATCGTCATGCTCAGCCATTAAAGTACTCCTTCTCGACATAACCACAGATCATATGGCCAATCAGAATGTGCGCCTCTTGAATTCTCGGCGTATCCGTTGAAGGCACAGCAATACACAGATCACTGCACTGATGAATATCTCCACCTTGCCCAGCAAGGCCAACAGCGGTGATCCCATGCTCTTTGGCATACGCCATCGCTTTAAGAATGTTGGGTGAATTACCTGATGTCGAAATACCAATGAAGACATCACCAGGCTGCCCATTCGCCTGAAGTTGACGTTCGAACAGTTTTTCAAAGCCATAGTCATTGCCAATCGCCGTCAGCACCGAGGTATCCGTCGTCAATGCCATGGAAGGAAGTCCCGGACGATCAAAGTTGAAGCGACTGACAAATTCAGCGGCTATATGCTGCGCATCCGCTGCACTGCCACCATTACCGGCCAGAATCACTTTATTGCCACGCTGATACGCCGCTAAACAAAGATCCGCCACTTCTCCAATCGTGGCCATCACTTCCTGCGATTCAACCAGACGTTGTTTCACCACAATAGACTGAATCGTGCTTTGCTGAAAATACGTTAAACTTTCCATGACTGCGTTCCCTCTTGCGTAAACTTGAACGGATGTATCGTACCTTCTAAATCTTCCAGTGCATTTTCGACGGCGATACGTTTTAGCGGATCAACAAACAGCATCATGAACCCACCACCACCAGCCCCAGAAATTTTGAGTGACGTCGCGCCAGCACTTATGGCCCGATCTTCAATCTGTTCAATCAGCGGTGTGGATATAGCCGGGGACGTTGCCTTCTTGGCGACCCAAGAGTCCTGAAAGAGTTTGGACATGCCATCGATATCAGAATGCAAAAGGCGCTCTTTCATCTCAAACGCCAATTGTTTTACATCGTGCATCGCCTGCAGGGGCTTTTCGGTATTCCCGGAGGTGGTTTTGACTTGATCATCGATAATTTTGGCGGATGAACGAGAAACGCCGGTGAAATACAGCAGTAGCTGGGTTTCGAGTTCATTCAAAATCGAGCGACGAATGCGTAAGGGATTCACCAACACACGGTTTTCATCATAGAATTCCATGAAATTAAACCCGCCAAACGTGGTGGCATATTGGTCCTGTTTTCCCCCAGATAATTGGCAGTCCACACGCTCAATATCATAGGCAAGTCGAGCAATGTCATACTCACCAAGCGGAAGATTGAGTAATTTCTGGTACGCGCTGATCATGGTCACGACCATGGTAGAGGACGATCCCAGTCCGCTTCCCGGAGGGGCGTCGCAGTGGGTGTACACTTTAATGGGTAAAGGCTGCCCGTGGTTATATTCACGAATAACACGGTTATACACCGCTTTATGCAGGATCAGGCGCCCTTCTAAAGGTAACTCGCCCGTCAGACTTGAATGAAACTGTTCACCGATATCTTGTGCATCAAAGAAAACGCCTTCGCAATCCTCTTCCATTTCAATGGTACAGTGTGCATACATATCAATAGTTGCATTGAGTACACACCCTCCATATTTATCGCAATAAGGAGAGAGATCCGTCCCTCCTCCGGCTAATCCTAATCTCAGTGGTGAACGTGATCGTACTATCATTGACATGTCCTCTGTCAGCCATAAATAAATGACAAAGCCGCAAAAAAATACAACAACTATTTTTAGATTGGTCGAGCATTTCAAATTATGCAAGAAAATACCCAACGCGCAGAAATAGTCCTTATCTGAATAGTCCTTATCTGGCTTGTTGCGAATGCGCAACGTCCGTCGAAGCGATGGCTTTGGTTTTTTCTTCCTGTTCTATTTGCTCAAGCGATTCACGCATCGATAAATCTAAAGCAATGACCACAGCGAAAAAAGACCAACACGCTTCTGCGTACGGCAATGACAATGCCGCCCCTGATATGCAATACGCTACAATGGACAATTTCAACATGCTGGCTAAATGATATTGCCATCGCAGTCGTTCTAAATCTTTCACCTTTCGCATAATATTGCTTAAGGTGAAATAAGCGACAACAATAATGCCGAGAAATAAACCCAAACCAAGAAAACCATGATCGCCCAGTACCTGAAAATAAATACTATGTGCGGCCCAGCCACGATCTCCTGGCTCCGGCGACTCAATAAAAGACAGTTTTTCAAAATCATCCGCCACCGAACGCCAGACATAACCAAACTGCATGGCACGGAACCCGCCGCCGACTAAAGGCCGTTCCATCGCCATCAGTGTGTACATCTTCCAGGCCTTCACACGGATCATGAACGAACCGTCTTGCTCAGCATTTTCAATAGTATTCATGCGGTTAAACCATTTTTCCGGCAGAAACTGTAACGCTAATATCGTTAACAAGCCGAAACCGAGTAAGGTCATGACTTTACGCTTACTCTTCAACCAGAAGAAACCACCGACACAGGTTAAACCGATAAAGCCCCCCCGTGATTGTGTCCCTAACACCGCCAACACGCACAGTATCAGTACCGTTATTAAACCAAGGCGGTAAAACTTCTGTTTATATTGCCCCAGCAAATACACAATCAATGGGATCACCATACACAATGCTAAAGCGAAGTGATTATTATCTGACAGGATATTATTACTCGGCCCTTTAATATGGTGGCCACCGGCCGTCGCCATAAATTTCAGGCCTTCCACTACCCCCATCAGGCCGAGTGAAAACACATAGGCCATCAATAAGTAATTAAAATGATTTCTTGTCTGTATAATAAGTGAGACAAATAAAATAATTAATAATGTCTTGGAAAACTTAACCCACTCACTCCACACATAATCAGGATCAGAAACCGTCACCGTCGTTGTTATTGTTATATGTACGGTAAAAAGCAACATCATTAATATCAGCGGGGTGAGACGCATCGGCCGTTTATACGCTGCTATTCCGTAAACGATTACCGTAATAAGGACAAACAACGTGTTATAACTGATCCCAGAAGCAAATCCGTACAACCAATGTTTAGGCACAAACAGGCCCGTCCAAAGCCATAAAGTGACAGCGACATACGGCTTACGAAATGCCAATAAAACAAGGCATGCAATCACACCAAGAAACAGTATATCCCTCATTGATGATCCCCTTTGTCGTCATCTTTAATAGAGAGATAAGTCACGATAATAAACGCGATCAAACCGGAAAGAAAAAGCGCTGATTCCATTTAATGCTCCTTCTGCCAACGAAGTTGTACACGCTTTTGAATCGCGTCATACGTGAAGTCACAGCATTCCCAGAAGTAAACAAAGCGATTTCGCAGTAGGTATGCCAATAAGCTAAATAGGCTGATATACAGCACGATCCCAGCCAGAACGCCCACAATCAGTTGAACGAGGCTATGCTGAAAGGTCCCGATAAGAGATGTTACCCCCAGGTACATCACTACACTCGAGAATAATGGCAGCGCATACACCCACAGCAAATCTGATAGCGCAACCTTCAATACGGTGTAATACAGACACCACAACCAGCACAAAAAGCCAATGCCAATCATCATCCGCAACTGCGCCAATTCCAGCACGGTTGACTGAGTGTGCGTCATAAAGACAGCGGCAATCACACCAATCGCAATGATGTCTGATAACAGCAACACGCCGAGTTTTTTCTGCACAGTGAGCGCCGTATTCAACAACCCATGCGATGACATCACCACCATCAGTCCGGCGATACTGACAATCAGTGGTTCTGCCTCCAGCCATTCATCCCCCAGCACAATCGCGGTGAAGGGCCCGGCAATGGCCATCATGCCAAAGGCACACGGAATAACGATGAGCATATTCAAACTCATCTGTTTGAGTAGGCGGTATTGAAACAATAACGGGGTTTCATGTAACTTTGCCAATACGGCAAAAAGTCCTCGGTTAATGGGGGTCACGACTTCAACAAATGATAACCAAGCAAACTCTGTGGACACGTTATACATACCCACGCTCCGTGTATCGACAATGCTCCCCAGGATCAATACATCAATACGTGAACGTAGATACCCAAACACTGACGATAAATACAGCCACTTAGAGAAATTCCATTGCTTATGCCAATAACGACACGATAACTTCGGCCAATACGGGCACATGATGTAGCCCAACGCGATTTCGGTGGCATTTAACGTGATCACACCAATGATCAATGCCCAGTATGTTTCTAAATAAATCGCTAAGCTGATTGAAACCACCGTGCCAACGGTTTTCGCCAGCATGGTATTGACTATCAATAACTTGAAATTGTAATTTTTCTCTTCAACCCCCAAGGCCACATTCCGTAACCCGAGCAAAATCGGAATGACAGAGGTCGCACGTATCACGTCCCCCATGGCCGCATTATTGACATAGGCCGCAATCCAATCGGCTGATACAAACAAAATCACCGCAGACACACATTTAATCACCAGACCCAATGTCCATAAGCTGTCCAGTTCGGCTTTCGACATGTTGCCTTGAGTGATCACAAACTTGTTGGTTCCCATGTGGGAAAAAGCCGCAAACAGAGAGACAAAAAAGGTCGCTAAAGCCGCAATACCAAAATCAGCCGGCTCCAACAATTTCAGCAAGACAATGGTATTCACCAAGCCGATCGCACGGCCATACCAATTGCAGATCAACGCCCACTTGGCGCTGTGCATGAGTCCTTCTTGATCCGATATTGCCATTTACCATCCCTATTATTGCGATATCCAATGCTCCAAGATCCCGTACTTCAAGACCTTCTATTTCAAGAACAATTGTTACCCCAGCGCTAACATCGCGGAGGCAGCAATGCGACGATACGTGCCGCCCTGATAGCGATAAGTGCCCATGAAATGGATCAGTGAAGCGAGGTCATGATCCTGTGACGTTGGCGGAAACTGATAAGTCTGATATTTAGGCCACGGCAAAACATGGGCACCATGTGCAGCAGACACGATCACGTTGGAAGCCACCTGCTCTGATCCCCAGGTATGCCATTTCTCTTCTCCCAGTGCCGACGTCATCTGGGCAGAAAACTTTCTTAACATCGGCAAATAGTGCGGGCTGGGCGGCAAGCCGACAAAGGCGGCACATCCACGAAAATACTGCGCGGTTTGGTTCTGAAAAAGAGGCAAGCGGGCAAACTCCTGTTCGGAACGCCCCTGAATATGGCAATCGCCCCAGTGCTGAGCAATGGCCGACATGTCTTTCATGGATAAGGCATTCGCCCATTCTGGCGAACCCAGTAAAAATGCACGTTGTTGTTCAATGGCAATCAAGACCTCGGTCAGATCACCGTTCACCACAATGTCAGCATCCAATTGAATGACATAATGATCGCGCGCCAATGTGAGGAGTGTAACCAGACGCTCCCAGCAATTGCCTTTTGGCAGCCCCGTCATATCGGCATCCGCAAACTCATGGATCACAATCCCGGGCAAATGATGAGCCAATAGCGAGCGATCGTCAGCCGTTAATGAGCCATCATTAAGGATATGTACCTGTGACTGCGGGCAGCGGGACAAAAAGGTTTTTACAGCAACTAAATACTCATGGATGACCCTGTGCCCGACCATAGAAAACACCACAGCCGATGCATCATGCTTTAGGGAAACAGGTTGAGAGTGAAGGATTTTGCTGAGCTGCTTATCACAAAAAAATTGACTAAAACGCCGCGTGATCCGGTAAGTCCATGCATTCATCTGCTGCCCTCCATGCCTTTGACGCAACAATGAAAGCCCATCGAATACGCGTCATGATTAAGCATGGCACAAAACAAAAAAACACCATAATCTCACACCTCACAATATAGCCTGATGGTATATATTTGAGATATTCACTGCGACACAACATGCTATGGGACAACCTCATCATGCACGCATTCCTCAAAAAATACCTCCTCACCTGTGGGATCTTACTCAATGCCATCCTACTGGTGATAAGCATCAAAGGGGCGGCTCATGTCGGTAGTCAGGTCAATAACTTAGGTGAGTTCTTTCATCTGTCTGCCCAATGGATAAAACCCTATTCGGAGACGTCTGCTCAGGCATTGTTGTCCTTCTCTGAGCGTGTTACCCGCGCCCATTACTTTGAAGCACCTTTTGAGCCCTCACAGTGGCCCACCATTGGCCCTCAGCCATCACTACAGGCCTCATCACCCACCACCTCGTTAACCGCCCTCTCCCCATCAACGGCAACACTCACTGTCGACAATCCGCGCGCGTTAACGCTCGCTTTACGTCAGGTGGAACCGGGGCAAACCATCGTGATCCGCGACGGCCATTACGCTCTGAAAGGAAAACGATTTAATATCAGTAAAAAGCCGGGAACGGCTTTACTGCCCATTCGATTAATTGCCGAAACACGCGGCAACGTTACGCTGGCTTTAGACAGTCGAGAAGGCATTGTGATTGACCAGCCATATTGGCGTATTGAAGGCATTCATTTCATCGGCACCTGCCACTCTCACAGCCGTTGTGATCATGCGTTGCATATTGTTGGTGACGCCGATAATACACGGATTGCCCACAACACGTTTTACGACTTTAATGCCGCGATTAAAGTCAATAAAAGCGGGATTCAGTACCCTGATCAGGGTCTGATTGAACACAATATTTTTGGTAACCACCAGCCCCGCAACACCCATTATTCCGTCACGCCCATCAATGTGGATCACGGTAACGACTGGGTCGTACGGAAGAACATCATTCATGACTTCATTAAACTGGGAGGGAACCGTGTCAGTTACGGTGCGTTTATGAAAGGTGGCGTCACAGGCGGAATTTTTGAGCAAAATCTGGTGATCTGCAACACAAGCCAACAACGGTATCCGGGAAGTCAGGTCGGTTTATCTTTTGGTGGCGGGGGCATGAGCCAAGCTTCACGTCGGGATAACGCAAATTTTGAAGTCAGCGATACCATCATGCGAAACAATATCATCATGCACTGCAACGACGTCGGCATTTATAGCCAAAAAGCCGTCGATGTGACCGTACACAACAACACCCTCTACAACACCGCTGGTATTGATGTGCGCTTTCCTGTCTCAACGGCATCCGTATACAACAATATCTTGAATGGCCGAATAAAAGCGCGTGACGATGCCACACTTCAATCCGAAAACAACCTGATCTCAACGTACTCCTTCATACGAAACAATAACGGTCTCAATGCGATATTTTCGACGCCGCAAAATGGCATTTTCTCCGTCACCTCGCCAGAGGCATTGATTGATTATGCCATTGAAGCAAAACCCACTACGCAGACCCTGTTCGATTTTTGTGGTCATCACATTCATCAAAACACGGCCTACATAGGGGCGATTTACCAAGACGCGGGCTGCTTTCGTTAAGCGCTTTGTTCACGACATAACGGTTTTTATATCTCATTAACTGAGGAAATCGCTGCGCTTTCCTCAGCCCAGCTGCGGCTTTTCAGTAAGGTTCGGCAACGAACATACGCATCCTGACATTCCTGTAATAGCGCATCATCAATATCAGGTCGGGTGGTATCCCCTTCTTTGTTCAATATCTTCCCGGCATGAATATGCTGAGAACTGTCTCCGGCAAAACGCTCGCCGGTTTTACTGAATTGGCGGTAATCCTCCGGGAACGGCTGCGCTAACCCCATATAATGCTGTATTTTTTCCAGCGTCTGTTTTGAGTGACGTGTAATGTCTTCTGCATCGTAATACAGAAAACCCGGCTCTCTGGGCACTTGCTGGGCAAAATCGGCTATATCGTTTACTCGGTCACGATAATATTCTGCAGCATGCTGAGGCGTTGCACACGGATGCGCCGGATTATTTTTGGTATAGAGTTTAACAATGCTATTGATGGTTGCCATTGGCTCACGCAGTGCGATTAATAACAACGCATTTTTGTTATCAAACAAGGCCGGATTGACATAATGTTCGCTATGTAGCACCTTATCAAAATATACCGGTGTGGAGGGTTCTTCCGTATTCTGCTCATGAAACTTCAGCTTTTGATTGATAAAACTCTTCCAACTGTAATAGCCAATATGCATTTCATAGTAACCCGAGATATCCGGGTGACTGCCAATCACATGCGAAGTCACACTGGTATTCGCCCGCATATGGCTGACGAGAATGACATGTTTCTTTGGGATCAATAACTTCATTTTCAATAGCACATCTTGTACATCACTCATTTTGCAGTTCCCCCTTCCCCAATCGGAATCGCTTTTTTTGTCGGCACGCATTTTCTGATGCCAAGATAGACGGTATACGCCAGCCATTTCACATTGAAACCATCCGCCAGCGCCTGCCAGGCATACGCAAACGCTTTGGGATAGTCGCCTTGCTGGGCCAATTCTTCTGCAATGACTTTTAATTGGATACTCTTGCCATGCCGACAAGACGCAATCACCTCGGGATGACGCCCATATAAAATCCCTTTGTTATAGGTCCGTAGCTGGAAGACTTTTTTTTCTAAAATAGACACTCTTGTGGACGTGTTATTTTTCTGAGTATGGTCGGGAATGTTATGCCACGAATAAATATGCGGGTCATAGAGAATATGTTGGGCCTGATCAATGGCACGCAAATATAAATCCCGATCACTCTCATACCTTATATGTTCATCCATGCCACCAATACTGATGAAGAAATCGCGACGAAAAATGGAACAATTCAAATGGGCAAATCCACCACTTTGCAGTAAATCAGCGGCGCTCGTTTCATACACTTGTCGGTCTTTCGTCGGATAGTATTGACGCTTTTCAATCAGATCTTCTATCCAAATGGTTTCTTCACACCGTGTGCCATCCTGGTAATACGCAGCTTGGTTGGAGTAATACAGATCAACACCCTGTTTAGAGGCCAATGACTGATGCGCCTGACGAAGATAAGTCGGATCGGTCCAATAATCATCATCATCTAAGAAACACACATACTGCCCCTGCGCCAAAGACACACCGTGATTACGTACAAAACTGGGGCCATGGCCTGCCGCGCGGCGCATCAGCCGACTGACCGTTATCGGTGCATGATTTGCCGATGCAACGTTATATTGTGCGAAAATCTCATCATATTGAGCCAAATCGGCATCGTCACTGCCGTCATCAACGATGATGATCTCTTTCTCTTCAAGATCTTGCATCATCACAGACTGTAAAGCAGCCGCGAACATACCCGGACGATTACGAGTGGGAATAATCACAGAAAAAAAGGGAGAATGCGGTTTATCCATGGTGCTGTTTTGCATAGTGCCCTCCGGCTCGAAGAATGCTGGCGGGTGTGATCATTTCTGTATTCGGCACACCTTTAAACCATTTAATGAAATCCACAGTGGTATCAATAAAAACTTGTTGCTCATCCTGGCTGGAGACATAAGGCGTCATACCTTGCTTCACGGTCGGTGAATGAAATGACATGATCAGATGATCATGGCCCAACCGAATCTGGTTCTCCGTTGCCGTGATCATGTCATCCAAGTCACTGCCTTCCGGTGATAACCGATACGTTTTGACCCCCAGCAATTTTTTCACCACACGGCTTGCCAGCCCCTGATGACTTAACCAAGTCGGATTGTCATTTAACACCTTGGTCAACGGTGCAAACGCAGATAAACGACAACACGTATGCGGCAAATATGTAATTGCCCCTTCGGTGAATATCTTGTTGTTATATCGGCTAAAATCAGGGCCTTCCTGATGGGTAAAATCACTGAATGCGCTAATACTTAAATCCACCTTGTACCCCAACCGCTTCAGAATCGATGCGGTATTAGGGCCAATACCATAACGCCCAGCCAAATAGGTAACCGGACGCTGCCCGGTCACTGCTTCAATGGCCTCGGTAAGGGAGCGAAGTTTCTCAAATTCCAGTTCAGCGGTCAGATTACCCGGGTACGACAAAACATTCGCAACCTCGCCCTTATGATCGGATTGCTCATCAAACGGTGGCGTAACCCAGGGGTGCAAATGGGCGGCAAATTCAATATGGTGCTTTTCGTAACGCTGACAATGCGCGACCACCTGCTGCCCTCCATCGCTGGTCACAAACGGGTAATCCATTGCAAGGGTGACCTTGGCTCCCGCTTGGATCATCCCATCAATTAACGTGATTAATTCCAGATGGTGAGTCACCTGATCCTGATGTTGTTTGAACCCTCCAGACCAGTCGAACTCCTCCTCAGCATGAATCACAACGGCAAGCTTAGCGACCATACACATCCCTCTGATAACATCTCAACAAGTAGATAATGGCTTGTTCAATTTGGGTATAACAGGTTTTCACCCCATCCAGACCATGCCCATAAGGGTCGGCAACTTCATGTTGCATCTTGGCACTCAATGGGATCAAATCGGCTAAACAAAATGCGTTGGCAATATCGTAACTCGCACTAATGGTGCTACCGTTTCGCTCATCAAAATAGAACACAATATCGTCATCAAGCAGATCACTTTGCCGCAGGCATTTAGACCGGTGCTGCGCAAGGTTATGTTTAAACAACAGCGCTGCCGTCTGGGCCTCATCGGGGCTTTGTCTGTTCTCTGGCATATGAAAGCCAAATGATTCGATGCAGCCCTCAGGCAGCGCCCCCTGAAACAAGGATTTACAGACATGCTCGGCAAAAGGGCTGCGCATGATGTTGCCATAGCAGATAAAAACAATACGGCGATGAGGGTTTTCCTGAAACAGCGCTTTCAAACGCTGCTGGGTACGCACACTGCGGTATTTGAGTAAGAAAGGAAAACGGCGGCAGATACCTTGCGTGATTTGTGAAAGGATGCCGCCAACCTCTTGGATAAACGGCAAGGGATCGGCCCAGATAAAACTATCAATGCGCTCTTTCCCTAATCCGATGCGACCGTATTGGATGAGTCGATGCAACCCATCTCGTATCCCATCGCGACGCAACTGATAAAAATCTGCGGTTAAAGCGCGGGCATAGCGATTAACCGGATACGTCAGCACTGGCGTGACCGGCCGTTCCCCGGTCAGTAGAAAATGTGCGTAGGCTGCCGGGAAATCGACCCCGCAATAACACGCTAATGGCAATGACCCCCAAAACCGTGCATTCACCTCGACCAAAATCCATACTTGAGTCTGTGGATCACGCCGAAATTCAAACATCGCCACACCGGTAAAATGGGTTGCCTTGCACATGGCCATAACCGCATCTAATTGTGCCGGATCATGTGCCACACTTTGCCGGTATGAGCTGCCCCCACCATGCTTGGGTTCGGCTTCTCTTCGGTGGCTAAACGCCATATGGATCTCGCCATCCACAGAGAATACGGACACCCCTTCGCCGTACCCCGAAAAGAAGGCTTCGACCATCACAGGCTCAGCACCGGCTGGGATCTGGTTAAAGTCAGACGCTTGATGAACAATCGACACATTTTGCCGCTTATTAAGCCCATTTTCGTCAAATGATTGCAGAGGCTTGATCACAAATCGCTCACCAAACTCTTTCGCCAATGCGTCGTAGTGGGTGTCTGACAACTGCACCAACTTACCTTTCGCAACGGGCACATCACACGATAGCGCTAATTGCTTGGTTTTCCACTTATCGAAAAGCACATCCAGCGCTCGATCATTCGCTATCGCCAACTGGGTATTGGCCGGCAGTGTGTCTTTCACCGACCAAAGCGGATAAATGGCACGTTCATCACAGGGAATAATGACATCGTAACGATATCGCGCGATAAGCTGCTGCACGGCCACCAGCCATTGCGCCTGTGAATAAGCCTGATAGTTATAGTACTTCGCAATCTTGATGTATCGACTGGCAAGGGCGGGACTGGTACGGTCATAACAGACGACATGCACGTCATACCCGGCTTTTCCTAACGAGCGGATCACACTTAAAAAACTGCGCGTGTCCTCCCCCAGGATCAATGCTGTTGGTGTTCGTCCTTGCTGCATATGCTGCCACCTTCGCCTTACTTTCGCGTGATTTTTACTCTTCAGAAACTTGCAAGCGGTGCTTAAAATCCCGAATCGTGTTTTCTACATGCAGTGCCAAGCTCGGTTGTTGGAATGCATACACGGCCAAACCCGATTCCATATTGGCAAACGTGCGCTTATAACGGGTCGCGCCCCCCATAAAGTCGTAACGTGACGCCCCGTCAGCCAGTGCTTGGTTAATCAATAAATAATGCGCAACCAATCCTGGCTTAGCGTGGGTGATCGGCACATCATAGTTCAGGGCACTCAAATAAAAGTACACCTGCCCATGCCAATGGAAGTTGTACATGATGGCTACCGTATGCTCACCGGCGGTAATTTTGCTGACGGCTAAAACGTCATGATTGCGGACACACATCAGGTGATGAAAACGCATAAAATAGGGATTAACAAAGCCGCTCTGTCCGGGCTGGCTCCCCCAACGCTTGACATGCAGTGGGTGTGCTTCTTCAAGCAAGGCCTTAATGGCTTCTGGCGTTGTGGCTGTCGACACCGCCAATTTCCCCAATGCGGCATATTGACGCATACTGCGCCGAATTTGATAACGCGCACTGCGGGATATCGCCTGATCAAGACGCCGATGTCGAGCCTTCAATCGCTCAAGATCCAACGTATACGTTTTGGTTTCCCAAATGCATTGCCGAGCCAGATTGGGGATGACCGTGGCGGGGAATGTGTCGCTCTCACACGCCCCAATCACTAACACCTCTTTCTTGACGAGCTTTCGCATTACGGTCGATAACATGCGCTGGCGAATCTGTGATTCTTGCCCTTTTAGCATCAAGAAGTCGTTGTATTCGATCCAAATCTGGTCAAACCGGGTCTCACCCGTTCGGTGCAAATAATAGCGTTTCTTTAACCCGAGACCGGCTTTATGCCGCGCTTCAACAATGATCCCCAACCCCACTATCTGGTTGCCTTGCCGGGCTTCAATCAGATAAAAATTGCCGACAAAACAATCCAGCCAGCACCCGATCCAACGCCAAGAGAGAAAAAAATTGGCACAGGCCTGTTGCTCCAACGCTTGCCACACCTGTGCCAGCCAGACTCTGTCCGGATTGAAAAAAACTTCACATTGCATGTTATTTTTTTGTCTATCCATCACTCATCCATCACTGTGCTTAGTCTGACAGTAGTCACCCGATTTTTAATAAGAATAGACAGGAATATTCCTAATGAACAAATCAGCAATGCTGCGGATTAGCATAAATTTATCGCTTCACATGAGATTATTCTTACTAAGATTACTTCAATGGACTAATTCGTAATGACGTGAGGTTTCTATGGAATGTCGGCTACTTTCGTTTTTCAAATCTAGCAGTACGGCACTTGCACTTTCTTTGTTGCTAACCGCTTGTAATACAGAAACCCCGGAAGAGCATATATCCAATGCCCGAAGTTATTTGTCTGAAGGAAATATTAACGCCGCCATTCTGGAACTTAAAAATGCCATCCAACAAGCGCCTGAAAACATTGAATCCCGCCACTTGCTTGCGGCAACCTATCTACAATTAGGTAATTTTGCTGCGGCTGAAAAAGAATTCAGTCGTGCACTGCGTAATGGTGGCGATCCAAATATTCTGACGCCTTATCTGGCGCAAAGTCTGTTTGGACAAAGTGATGTCAGGGCCTTAGAAAAATTGCTGAGCCATTCCCACATGGACGATCCCTCCGCCAGAGCAAATGTATTAGGGATCCATGCTGTTGTGTTGCTGCAACACGGTAAAACGGAAGAAGCCGAAGAGGCGCTCCAGCAAGCCCAATCCCTCGATAAAGACGCCTTTTATGTGATACTGGCTCACAGCAGTCTTTTAGCCGAACAGCAGCAAGTCGAACAAGCGCGTAAACAACTGCACACGCTACAAGAAAGCTTTAAAAACAACAGCCATTTATTGCTGATTTTAGGGCATATTGAATTAGCCAGCGGCCATTATACTGACGCCATTGAAGCCTATTCACAGGCTGTCACCCTCTCGCCGATGGCCATTCACTACAATCTTTTTCTGGCACAAGCCTTGGTCAGGGATAAACAATACAACAGAGCGGAACCGTATACTGACCGCCTTCTCAGCATTCACCCAACCCACGCACTCGCCAATGAGCTGAAAGCCATCATCTTGTACGATCGGGAAGAATATTCCGATGCCAAATCACACGCGGATGTGGCGATCAAAAATGGGTCTCAAAACCATGGCGCGATGATCATCTCAGGGGTCACAGCTTACAAGCAGGGTAACTACGATGAGGCCAATCGTCACTTTGCCCGTGTCGCCCCCTTTGTGGACACTGACCACTTTATCAAGCGTCTGTTTGCTTCAACACAATTCCAGCTGGGCAATATGGACGGTGCCCTTTCCACGCTTCAGGCCTTTGACTTGTCCTTGAAAGAAAATAACGATTTCACCAGCCAAATGAGCCTAGAGTTCGCCCGCATTGGCCGAAACAATGATGCGATGGCATTGGCAACCAAAGCACACACGCACGACATCGATAATGCCGCATTACGTTTAGGTCTGATCCAACTGGCCAATAACAATGAAAACGGGATTCAGCTACTCAACGACGTCCTGAGTAAACAGCCCGCCTCTACCGATGCCAACCTCGGGCTCATTTATTACTACCTCAATAACGATAAAAATGCCCAAGCGACAAAAGCGATTGACCAATGGCTCGCGGCCTCCCCTGACGACCCCATTGCGACCATGCTCAAGGGACACATGGCCCTGCAACAAAAGCGCTATGACAACGCTGAATCGTATTTTAAAAAAGCGGCCAAGCTCGATCCTAACAACCTGACCGCACAGTTATCATTAAGCCAGTTGCACTTTGTTAAAGGCGAAAAAGAGACGGCGTTTCAAGATACCTTCGCCCTGGCTGTACAGCATATGGATAACTATGTGGTTGCCAAATACCTCTTCAAATATGCCCTCACGGAGGCACAACGTCAGCAAGCCTTAACGCTGTATAAAGAGCATGTGGCCGACCACCCTGATAATTTAGATACGCGAATGATTCTGGCCCGTAGTTACGGCACATTAGATAACTATGGCGAAGCCATTAGCCTGCTAAAAGATCTTCCCCCTAATCAGCAGTCTGCCGATAGCTGGAGCTTCCTCACGTTGCTGTACTTTAAGCAAAATGCTTACCGTAAAGCGTTACATGCGGCCAACCAGTGGCTAGAACGGGATCCCCTGAATCCTGAAGCTTACATCCGCACCATTCAAATCAGCGAACTGACCGGTAACTACTCAAGCGGGGTGAATGTTGCTAATCAGGCATTAACACTTTTCAGTGACCAACCTGAATTTACCCTGATGAAAGCGGGTCTGCTGATCAAAGATAAGCAGTACGACACAGGGCAGGCATTGCTCAATGCACAACCTGCTGACATTCAACAAAATGTGTACTTCTTACGCTTACAAGGTGAAATGTACAACGCGCAAAAAGAGTATTCAAAAGCCATCCCGCTCTACAAAAAGCGCTACGAGACACAACCCAGCTTATCTGCCGCGAAAGATTTAGCGGTAGCCTACGCACAAAATAACCAAACCGAAAAAGCCGCTGCATTCTTAGAAAGTGTCATCAAAGAGTATGGTGAAGCTGCTGAGCCATTAACGATTCTGTTGGCACAAATGCAACTAAAAGATAAGCCTGAACAGGCAATTACCCACTACCAGAGCGTCTTGGCGAAAGAGCCCAATAACGTTATTGCTCTGAATAACCTCGCTTGGTTATACATGAGGAAAAATGACATCACTCAAGCCTGCCAGTCGGCGAAAAAAGCCTACCAGCTCGCCAGTGAAGCGCCCGAAATACAAGATACATATGGTTACTGCCTACTCAAAGCGGGCAATACACGCAAATCCATGGCAACATTAAAAACAGCGTATGAAAACTTATCAAGCAGTGTGGAAATAGGCTTGCACTATGCTGAAAGTCTGATCATGAATCATCAATTTGAACAAGCCAAAGTCATTCTTGATCAACTGTCACCGACAGATGCCAAGCATCAACAGCAAAAACAAAAGCTGTTAGATAGCCTCACCCCTTAGTGCCCAATACGTCGCAGGAGTTATCATGCCATCACGCGGGCACACAGGGTTAACGCCAATGCGTATCTGGGGAAAAATCGGGAGAATAATGGGCATGGCGCTGCTCTGCGTCATGTCTTTTCCCTGTTGGGCAGGATTACCCGAGACCATCGCCAATATGAAGCCGTCTATTGTCGGAGTCGGGACCTACAACCGCCTGGCGACACCTCGCGCACAGTTGCACGGCACAGGCTTTGTGGTGGGGCCACACCTGATTGCCACCAATGCCCATGTGGTTGATCCTAACCTGTCACCCTCACAGAAAACATCCTTTGTGATTTTCGTGGGCAAAGGCCGGCAACCAGAAGTGCGCCAAGCTACTGTCATTGCCCGTGATCCCCGCCATGACTTAGCCTTATTACGCGTGACCGGCAACGCCCTGCCACCGGTCACCCTATCAACCCGCACGGTGAGAGAAGGAGAAATGTACAGCTTTACGGGGTTTCCCATCGGGGCGATTCTGGGGCTGCATCCCGCCACTCACCAAGGCATTGTCGCGAGCATCACGCCCATCGCCATTCCCGCTCGCAACGCCAAAGAACTGTCCATACAGCAACTGAAACAACTCAAACGTCCGTACAATGTCTATCAATTCGATGCCACCGCCTACCCCGGTAACAGCGGCAGCCCCGTGTACCACCCCGACACCGGAGAAGTGATCGCGGTGATCAATAAAGTCTTTGTCAAAGCCAGCCGAGAATCTGCTCTGACCGATCCCAGCGCGATTACCTACGCTATCCCCATAAAACACCTGATAACACTGATGAAGCAGTCCCCATGATGTCATATTCCAATAAGCTACCGCATACACTCAAATCGCTCAGTTGTTGGCTGGTATTCATCGCCTACTCCGGGTGGATTGGTTTCATTTCACTCAGCCACGCAGCACAACCCGGTGATCTGACCGATTTGAATCAATACGGCATCATGGCATTGGATAAATTCTTACATTTCGGGGCTTATGGGCTGTTCGTCTATCTCGGTTATTACACCGTTTCAGCAACACATTTCCGCCTGTGCTGTATCATGATTGCTGGATATGGTTTTGGTTTAGAAATGATGCAAGGGAACGTCCCGGGGCGGGAAGCGGCACTGGATGACGGCATCGCCAATCTTATGGGCGTGATCGTTGGCTATTACGCCATGAAATGGCTGACTGGGTTAAAACATCAACGCTCTCACCGCCGTGAAAACTGAATGCGCAATCGCCCAGCGACCTCCGGCTGTTATCTGCCCACGGCAAGGGAACAAACAAAAAGAAAAACACGATAAATTGATGATAACCATCAAAATATTTCATCACACTGCAGAGCCTACCTTAGACCTTAACTATATTACTGATATTTATATAAATTAGTGCACCGTCACACTTTTCCCATCAGCAACACCTCTGCACCCCACATAAAGCAAACGCTTGCGCAAACGATTAACTCAAGTACAATCGCGGCACTTCCTCCACGGTGACACAAGCACAACGCACGTGCTTTATCTCATCATCACCCAAACAACCTGGATCGGCACATGCTACCCCATCGGTCGGCATGGGCTTTGTACAACCTGAAGATGGCACTGCACGTTTTTCCGTGCGTGATATCGCTATAGCGTTATTGTTATGACTACAACACACACACAACCAACAACGACTCACTCCATTGACGAGAAAATCTCCATCCCACGTTCATTGTCATTGGGCGCTCAACATGTACTGGCGATGGATCTGTATATCGTACCGATCATTCTGGCCAGCTTACTGTCATTAACCGTGGCTGATACCTCTTCGCTGATCCAAATGACGTTTGTGGTCGCTGGCTTAGCGACCATTATTCAGTCCCGTGGTCTGCTCAAACTGCCGGTGATGCAAGGACCGTCTTACATTCCTATCGGTGCCATTGCCGCTATCGGTAAAAGCATGGGCATGGGTGCGGTGTATGGCGCGCTGATCCCTGTAGCGATTTTTGTTGCCCTGCTCGGCAAGCCGCTCAATCTGTTCAGCAAAATTGTCCGCAAATTCGTGCCCCCTATTGTCGGCGGTACCGTGATCATCGTGGTCGGTATCTCCCTGCTGCCTATCGCGTTTAACGGTATTTACAGCGGTGAGCAAGCCAGCCAAAACATTGTGATTGCGCTGGTGAGCATGACGTCGCTTTGTAGCTTCATTCTGCTTGGTTGCATGTGTAAGCAACTGCACTGGCTGCGTCTAACCTCCGTATTGGGTGCCATTGTACTGGGTACCATTACCGCTTCATTTTACGGCATGACGGATTTCTCCTCTGTGGCTCAAGCGGCCTGGGTACAGTTGCCAAGCCTACTGCCTTTCGGCGAGCTGACATTTGACCCGATTGCCATTCTGACCATGCTGTTCATCTCCATGATTGTACTGGTAGAAACCACGGGCACCTGGTGTGCCGTCAGTGCGGTAACCGGCGTGCCTTTGGAAGATGATCGTCTAAACCGTGGTGCTACCGGCGAAGCGGTCGGCCACTTCATTTGTTCCTTCATCGGCGGAAGCCCTGTCACCGGTTACTCCACCAATGCCGGCATTATTGCGGTCACCGGTGTATCTTCACGCCGCGCCATCATTGCCGGTGGTTTCATTCTGCTGCTATTGGGCTTGATGCCAAAACTGACCAGCGTGATAGCCTCGATTCCGCATGCAGTGATCTCCGGTATTTTCACCGTGATCTGTGTGGTGATTGCCATGAACGGTTTCCGTGTGGTGCAAAACATCAACCTGTCTGAGCGCAACATGCTAGTGATTGGTCTGCCTATCATGCTGTCACTGGGTGCGGTACTAATGCCACGTGAATTGGTGTATGCCCTGCCTGAATTGGTTGGCTACTTGGTCAATTCCGGTATCGCCATTGGCGCACTGGCTGCCGTGATCCTGAACTTCGTCCTTCCTGAAGATGCACAACCGGAAGTCACAAAGACAACTGAAAATACAGTAACCGCAGAAAACGCGACCATCGCAGAGGTGAAATAATGCACGCATTCCATGACATTCAATTTGCCCTGCAGGCAGACACGTTTCACGCGCCCGTAAAAGGCCAGTTTGCTTTTCATCCAGACTTCTTGTTGCTGATCAACATCGACGGCGACATTGCGGCCACTTACACCAGCGATCATCCGCACTATGCGGACGTGCGCCAAACCCTCGTGGCACAAGATAAACTGAAGGTGCTGGAAAAAGGCCAGTACCTGATGCCTGGGTTGGTTGATTTACACTGCCACGCGCCACAATGGCCGCAAGCGGGTAAAGGGTTGGATTTGCCGCTGTATGACTGGTTACAGAACTACACCTTCCCGCTAGAAAACCGTTACCAAGATTTGGCGTTTGCTGCCCCGATTTATCAGGATGTCACACGCACCTTGTTGGCAAACGGCACCACCAGCGCCGTGTACTTTGCTTCCATTGACCGAGCTGCCACTGAATTGCTTGCTCAGCAGTGTATGGATCTCGGTCAACGCGCTTATGTGGGCAAAATCAACATGGACAACACGGAACAGTGTCCGCCTTACTACTGCGAACAAAACATCACCGCCGCGTTGGATGATACCGATGCGTTCATTCACAACGTATTAGCGATAAAAGGCAATGAAAACCGTTTGGTACAACCGGTGATCACCCCGCGCTTTGTGCCAAGCTGTACGCCAGACATGCTCAACCAACTGGGCAAGCGTGTTCAGCAGTACGATTTACACATGCAAACCCACTGTTCGGAAAGCGATTGGGCGCGTGATTATGCCAAGCAGCACTATGGCAAAACCGACGTGCAGATCTACGCCGATGCGGGCCTGTTAAACCACAAATCGGTACTGGCTCACTCCATCTTTTTGACCGAAGAGGATGTGTCGATGATCAAAGCGTACCGTGCGGGTATCGGCCACTGCCCGCTTTCCAACATGTTCTTTGCCAATGCCGCCATGCAAACCCGTGAACTGCTCGACAGCGGTGTACAGATCGGCTTAGGCAGTGACATTGCAGGCGCACCATCACCGTCGATTTTCCGCGCGGCCTTTGATGCGGTCAGCCACTCTCGCGTACGTGAAGAAGGGGTAGATGTGAGGCTATCGGCAGGTCAGCGCGGTACCGCCAATGCCCGTATCAGCTTTGTAGAAGCGTTCTGGATGGCCACCGCCGGCGGTGCCAGTGTGTTAGATGCCAATACCGGTATCCTTGAAACCGGTCGTCATTTTGATGCCATCGTGATTGAAGCCAATACCACCATTGGTAACCTGCGCATTTGGCCGGAATTTGATACACCGCGTGACATTCTGGAAAAAATCATCTGCTTGGCCCAGAAAGAAAACGTTAAACGTGTCTGGGTGCAGGGAAAAGACGTTTTACGTTAAACCAGTATCTTTAGCACCGGTATTTCAAACAAATACGCTCTAAATAAAAAAGCCCCCTCAGTGAATATCACGAGGGGGCTTTTTGTTGCGGATTATTTTACGAGCTTCAAGGCTATGTAAAATGCTACATGACGTGCTACGTGGTAGCAGAATGCGATGAGAGGGGTATTCGCGTGATTGTATTAACCTTCAATCAACTTCATCAGCAAGTGGCCGTCATACATCGCTTGCTTCACCAAAGCAGCCCCCGGCATGGTGGCTTGGGTATAGAAACAGCTTTGATCAATCACCAAATCTTTGTTGTAAACCGGCAGTGACTGGGTACGAATACAATCCATGATGGCCGGGTATAACACGTCTTTTGCGCGGTTAAATTCGCCACCGATCAGAATTTTTTCCGGGTTAAACAGGTTCACCATAATCGCAATGGCTTGACCCAAATGATGGCCTAACTCAATGATCACCTGTCGTGCCAATGTATCGCCAGCGACTGCCGCATCACAGATTTTCTCAATGCTTAAACTCTGGCCATGCAACTGCGAAGGATGCCCTTCTCGCAAACGCTGCTCGACCTGCTCAATCACCGCTTTCAAGCTGGCGACGGTTTCCAGACAACCGTGGTTACCACAGAAACAACGCTTACCGTACGGCTTGATCTGAATATGGCCCAATTCGCCCACATTGCCGATACGGCCTTGCAAAATCACGTTGTCGAGCACAATACCTGCCCCCACCCCGTGATGAATAGAAATCAAAATAGAATTGGCCACATCTTGCGAATTACCAAACAATTTTTCTGCCAACGCCCATGAACGGGTATCGTTACCCACAAACACCGGCAAGCCCGTGGCTTCATGGATTGCAGGCCCTAATTCAAGGTTATGCACATGGTAGTGTGGCATTTGCAGCACCATGCCTGCATCGGAATTCACCAAGCCCGGCAATGACACCGCAATGGCCGTAATACGGTCCAATTCACTGACGTGGTTAGCAAAGAACGTATGGATTTCTGCAATCAGTTTGCTGAGCACTTCATTTTGCTCCAGCACGTCCACTTCCTGGCGCTCTTCCACCAGAATATCGCCGCCCAATTCATGCAACGCGATGGTCAAATAGCCGCGCCCTAAACGGATGGACATGAACTGCCAGCCTTCATTCGCCGGTACCAAACCAATCGCAGGACGACCGCGACTGCTTGATTCCTGAATCGCGGTTTCTTTGATCAGGTGAGCATCGATCAGCTCACGGGTAATTTTGGTAATACTGGCGGGGGCTAACTGACTGCGTTTTGACAACTCAATCCGAGAGATAGGCCCATAAAGGTCAATAAGCTTATAGACGCTGCCGGCATTGTTTCTTTTTATATGGTCGATATGACCAGGCTGAGCGACATACATGCCTACACTCCCGAAAAAATCCATCAATACATTTGCATCTTGAATTTTTTTACTTTGCGAAGTAATTGTGAAGTTCATATTTCTAAGGACGTGACCAGAGTCACGATGAGGGCGAAACTTTACAGAGAAATATGCTCTAAAGCTCATTTTTGAACTCTCAATATGCTGCTTTTTTTAGTCGCGAAATTTATCTCCAACAACAGAAGACAAGACAGCTCCCGGTGATTTTGTAATAATGTTCCGCTGCACAAAAAATACTATTAACTCGCCACGAGGTTTGCGGTGTACAAAATCAACGAAATGTTTGAAACCATTCAAGGTGAAGGGGTGTTTACTGGCGTACCTGCCATTTTCGTTCGCCTTCAAGTCTGTCCTGTAGGCTGTGCATGGTGTGATACCAAGCAAACATGGAGCGCGGAACCGCAAGATGAGACCACCATTGAGACCATCATGGCCAAAACCGGTGACTCACCGTTATGGACCACCTTAGATGCCGATGGCGTTGTGGCCCTGCTTGTTGATCAACAATATACCGCAAAACATGTGGTGATCACCGGCGGTGAACCGTGCATTTACGACCTTCGTCCACTGACGATGGCGCTAGAAACGGCCGGTTTCCAATGCCAAATTGAAACCAGTGGCACCTCAGAGGTTCAGGTGACCGATAACACGTGGGTCACCGTGTCGCCAAAAATCAACATGAAAGCGAAACTGCCGGTGTTGGCTTGTGCCTTAGAACGTGCCGATGAAATTAAGCACCCGGTCGGCACTGAAAAAGACATCGAACAATTGGATGCTCTACTTGCAGGTAAAGCACTGAAGCCAGCCGTGACGATTGCCCTGCAACCGATCAGCCAAAAGCCACGTGCAACCGAACTGTGTATCGACACCTGCATCAAGCGCAACTGGCGTCTGTCTATCCAGACTCACAAATACTTGGCGATCGCGTAATTTCACCTCCTCTATCGCCTTCTTTCTCGCCGTCTCATCGGCAGTGAGATTCTTGCGGCTGTCTCAACCCTACGACAGCCGCCCAATCTGCAAGACACGTCTCCCTTCTTAACATTGCACTTTTTTTCACTCCCTATACTGAGCAAAAAAGCAATAACTCTTGCTGTTTGTTTACGACTGTTTGGGGAAAGCGTATGCGCCGTTATCTGGGAATCACCCTCTGGGCTGCCTGCAGCCTGCTCCTTGCTGCCTGTGGCGGCGGCACCGATGCACCAACACCGGTCGCGGGGACACCAACACCGGTTTCTAACACCTTTACTGTCTCGGTAGATGTACCAAGCGGTATGTCACTGTCTCAGCATAAAACGACGTGGTTTCCGACCGCCTATGCCGATGCGGTGCAAGATCTGACCGAACAAAATTTTGCGGCCGTTTGGCTGGATGACACCGGCCGCGTGTTTGAGTCTATCGATATCACGCGCTGGCTCTCTCTGGGCGATGGCCGCTATGAACTGGATGCAGGGACCCAATTTCGCATCAATGCCGTCTTGTTAATCGATCCTGCTGGCGTGCCGGTCTACACCTTAGGGGAACCGCTGCCAGAAGGCTTGTACATGATCCCGCTGGCCACCGAACGATTGGCCATCACACTGGAATCCTCACTGGCCTATTACGGCTTTACCCAACGGGTGGTCGAAGATGGCGGCTGGGGGGTATTTCGCGAGATTTTTGAAGATGCACCACAAGGCCGCGTATTGTTTGCCCTGCAAGACATCAACAACATGGCCGTTGATTTACGTGACACCCTGTTTCCGAAAATCAGCGTACAAGGGTTAACCCTGAAAGAACTGATGACGCTGTCGATTGTGCAGTCCATGACCGCAGGACGCGTCGAACGCTTCTTTACGGAGCAGGCCGCCGCCATTGCCGATATTCAAGCGATCCTGAGTGACGGTTACTGGCAAGTCGGCAGCTTTGCTAATAACAGTGGCAGCGGTATTTTGGTCGACAGCACCCAATATGATGGCGTAGAGACCACCATCAATGAATTCCGCTGGGAGAAATCCGGCAACACTGATATCGCACTGAGCGAGTTCTTCACCTATTTCAGTGAATCCACCGCCTTTGGTACGGAAGACATTACCCATCAGGTACTCACCAGTGGCGGCTGGAAAGGTTTATTCAGCTACCTACAAGTGGTATTTGCCACCCAAACCACAGCCCTGCTGACCGATGCCGCCCTGACACAAGACGATGAAGCAGGTATCACCCTTGATGCCAATGTGTACAGCTTGAACGGCAAAAAAATGCATGACTTTTTATCAAGCAAAGACAACCACTACGTCACCCGCTACATCAAGGATGACGCCACTTTTGACGAAGGTGCGTCCGGGTTTTACTTCACCTGGCGCCCAGAAAAAGAAACCTACCTGCTGTGTGATACCAGCAACGATCAAGACACTTGCCGCGTTTTCCCGATCATCACCCCCGATGCAGGCTACACCACGCTGGATGAGGTGATCACCCCACTGGTAAACATCGGGCCGGACATTACTGACGTCAACGGCTTTCAGCTCAGTGATAACGTCATTGTCGAACTGATCGATGATAATTTTTTCACCGTGCGTTACTGGACCAACGTGGCGGCCGATGAATGGACGATTCAGGAAATCGGCGCATGGGCCCCGACCACCGTTGGCGGACAATCGCTGATCCGCTTTGATGTACCGGATATCATCAAGCAACTGGCAACCAACTACCGCTTTAACAGCGCCAATCTGTTTTTGGTCGAAGACCGAGGCTTTGTGAATATCGGGGAAACCTTGCTGGAAAATACCGAATATCACTACTCAGGTTTTGATAATGACGCCAAGGCACAGATCATCAGTGCCGCCAGTCGCGATAATCTGCCACCGTTTGGCAATTGTGACTTTGGTAATACCTCACAAGCGACGGCAGGCCTGTTCCTCAATGCCGTCACCGAGTGTGGCGGGGACGAGCGTTTCAACCAACCCCGTATCGATAGCATGATTGATCACTCACTGGTTCAAATTGCCGCCGACGGGGAGATCAGTGCCATGATCTTGCGTGAAGATGGCACGTGGGAGCAGTATCGCCACACTGAACTGGATGCGGGCAACCGCGAATGGACCCTCACTGCCGACAGCTATTTAGCCCTCGTGCCCGACGCCAATGATCTGGCCACTTTTAACTACTGGGCACTGACTAACTTCGACTACACGTTAAATTTGTTGGCCATTAAGCAATTTAGCCAAACCGATAACGGGGCCACCATCAATAACCTGATGGCACGCCAATATGCACCAAACAGTCTGGCCGCCTGTACCACCAATGATTCGGGTTGGGATCAAGCCACCACCACGCCCGTCACGACACGAACCTTGGATGAATTCAATACCCAGGCCGCGCAATGTAAAACCATTTGGTTTGACCGCGACCCTGTCTTCACGGAAACCCTTCTGGTGGGCAACACCGGGGATACCAGTGACGATAAAGCCCTGCAGTTTGCCAGCGACAGTTCACGCTTCCTGAAGCTGAGCGATAACTTTTCCGGTGACTTCTTCTTGGGGCAGTACATTGATTCAGACGGCTGTGGCTTTAACATCGACATCCGCTGGAAAATTGAAGACGACGGCACGCTGTATTACGAAGCCATTGATGGATCGATGAATGAACGCATTGTACTGACCGATACGGACGGGCTGAAATTGTCTATCAAGGCCTTCAATCACCAGGCCCGCTGGCAAACAGATGAAACACTGCAATTCGCAGCCACCGACGGGGAAATGTGGAGTGACATTGTCACCTTGATCGATACCAGCGATGTACCGAACGTGGTGCCCATTGAAGCCCCCGAACCGACCCCGCCAGCAGAAGGCGAAACGGGTGATGGTACGGCCGGTGATGGCACTGGCGGTGAAAAAAGCGGTGACACAGGCGGTGAAAATTCAGAGACACCAGAAGAGCCAGCTGGGCCTCCTGCCGGCACCATTCTCAATGATGGCCAACAATGTGCGTTCCTTGAGGAACCCCCTGCACCTTAACCACATCGTTCGATAACAAAAATGAAAAGCACACCGCGCCACCCCAACCATGGAAGGTGGCGCGTTTTTCTTCCTGTACACACAAGCCCAAGACGCCCCCAACACACACCGCCTTGCACACAATTCGCGCATTTATTGTGCTTTCTTCTCTACATTTCGCGCAATCGCACCATCAAATTACTCTTTAAGGTAATAACAAGGCTTGAAGCGAAACGTAAGACAGGTAATATGTGGTCTTTGGACTGTGTTGAAGGTGGTTTTTCCCTTCATTAACACAAGTAAAGTGCCTTAACGGAGAATAATTTACACATGACTTACGCGCCTGTAACAGACGTACTTAGCGGTAAGCTCGCGGTAGACAGTGAAGTCACTGTTCGCGGCTGGATCCGTTCACGTCGTGATTCCAAAGCTGGAATCTCTTTCCTTGCCATTTATGACGGCTCTTGTTTCGACCCGATTCAGGCCGTGGTCCCTAATGAGTTAAATAATTACCAGGAAGAAGTACTTAAACTGACCACTGGTTGCTCTGTTGAGGTAACAGGTAAAATTGTTGCATCTCCAGCGAAGGGACAAGACTTTGAACTAGCTGCAACGGAAGTAAAAGTAGTGGGCTGGGTGGCAGAACCTGACACTTACCCAATGGCGAAAACACGCCACTCTATTGAATACCTCCGTGAAGTTGCACACCTACGTCCACGTACTAACGTGATCGGTGCAGTTGCGCGTGTACGTAACTGTCTGTCACAAGCTATCCACCGTTTCTACCACGAGCAAGGCTTCTTCTGGATGTCTGCGCCACTGATCACAGCCTCTGACTGTGAAGGTGCTGGTGAAATGTTCCGTGTATCTACGCTAGACATGGCAAACGTGCCAATGACTGACGCGGGTACTGTGGATTTCGATAAAGATTTCTTCGGTAAAGAAACGTTCCTAACGGTTTCTGGTCAGTTGAACGCTGAAGCTTACGCATGTGCCCTGAGCAAAGTGTACACCTTCGGCCCAACGTTCCGTGCTGAAAACTCAAACACCAGCCGTCACCTGGCGGAATTCTGGATGGTTGAGCCAGAAGTTGCGTTCGCAGAGCTAGACGATGTGGCGAAACTGGCAGAAGACATGCTGAAGTATGTCTTCAAAGCGGTACTGGAAGAGCGTCGTGATGACCTTGAGTTCTTCGCAGAGCGCATCAACAAAGATGCTATCTCTCGCCTAGAGCAGTTCGTGACCTCTGACTTCGCACAGGTTGACTACACTGACGCTATCCAGATCCTAAAAGATTCTGGCCGCGACTTTGAGTTCGACGTTGAGTGGGGCATCGACATGTCTTCTGAGCACGAGCGCTACCTGGCTGAAGAACACTTCAAAGCCCCTGTGGTTGTGAAGAACTACCCGAAAGACATCAAAGCGTTCTACATGCGTATGAACGACGACGGTAAGACCGTTGCGGCGATGGACGTACTTGCACCGGGCATCGGTGAAATCATCGGTGGTTCTCAGCGTGAAGAGCGTCTTGAGCTACTAGACAAGCGTATGGTTGAAATGGGTATCGACCCTGAGCACATGGACTGGTACCGCGACCTACGTCGTTACGGCACAGTACCACACGCTGGTTTCGGCCTAGGCTTCGAGCGTTTGGTAACATACGTAACCGGTATGGCGAACATCCGTGATGTGATCCCATTCCCACGTGCACCACGCTCTGCAAACTTCTAATTGACGTTATCTGGCATTGTCGCCAACGCGGTAATGCGAAATACGCTCTCAAAAGGCTACCTTCGGGTAGCCTTTTTTATAACGACGACACACGATGAGCCTATCATGATCAGAGAAAGTGCCCTGTTACCCGCTAGCCAATGGTCAAAACCCTTGGTATCTGAAGTGGCTGAAATCATTAACCTGTTGAAAGACTACGGTTATGATGCCGCAACCCTTGCCCGCCTGACAGGCATGCAAGAGAAAAAGATGTCTGACTGGATGTCTCGCTACAAACGCGAACCTGAAAATGTCTCAGAAATCCCCTACCCGTGCTGGTGTTTCTTAGCCGCACTGGCGGGCAGACCAAACATTCAAAATAACGGGAAACCGATTGAAGTCGATGCCCGCAAAGTGATGCGAGCCTTCAAACCGACGGCCTTTAGAAACCACACGGCCTTTGAAATGCCGACAGAAAAAGAGTTCAACCGTGTGATTGGCGACAACACGTTCACAGGCATCACGATCGACAGCCTGTGCGACGCGTTTTTATGGAAACCGGCACAGTTGGCAACAAGCCTGGAGAAAGGCACGCTGCCATTCTTGAACTGGTGTTTGATCCTGATGCTATGCGGCTTCAATATTCAGAAGATGCTGCTTAACCAGCACGACGGCGACATTCTGATCAATCAGTAAGCTGGCTCAGATAGCTCTCCAGACAAACAAAAAGCATCATCAGATAAACAAAAGGCTACCCTCGCAGGTAGCCTTTGTATTCGTATCATATTAAATCTTGAATCCGTCTTTCTGTCGATTTACGCGACTGGACGATCTTCCGGACGGAAGTGATACTGCACAGCCAGCAAGAAATTACGCAGGATCTGATCCTTACATTCACGGTAATGCTTGTTGTCCGGCTTACGGAAGAAAGCACTCAATTCGTGTTTGCTCATCGAGAAGTCTACAGACTCCATCAACGCCAATACATCTTCCGCTTGGAAGTTCAACGCGATACGCAACTTCATGAAAATCATATTGTTGGTCAGGTGAGACTCAGGCTCAGGTTGCGGGCCTTCTTTCTTACCGCGTTTCATATTAATCAGACCATTAAGAAAAATGGCAAGCTCGCGGTCAGTACATTTATGAATAAATGCCGCATCTTCATCTTTCTTCAACCAGTCACAAACTTGCTCGCGTGTTACCTCATGGTCTGCAGAAGCAAAGATCTCTATCATTTCTGCATCGTTAAAATCAAAGGTATAGCGAATACGTCGCAAGATGTCGTTGTTGAGCACTGTCAATTCCAATTATTAGGCAGCGGGGTCAGTATAACCGGCTGCAAAGGGTAACCCTTAGTTTATCACACCTGTGCTTGGGACCACCCTCCTATCTCGCCAAATCCACGTTAACGGGCTGCATCAGCGATTTAATCAACGCGTCCAAACTGCTATAGTGCGCGCAGACCCTATTAAGACAGATATTACACACATGGATATTCAACCGAATAACCCGCTACACGGTATTACCTTAAAAAACCTGCTGGAAGAATTAGTGGATCACTACGGCTGGGAAGAACTGGGCCGTATCGTGAACATTCGTTGCTTCAACAGCAACCCAAGCCTCAAATCCAGCCTAACCTTCCTTCGCCGCACCGAATGGGCGCGCAAAGAAGTTGAGCAGCTCTATGTAGATACCTTTTTCATCTAAGGTAATCGCAGAGCCTATCTTTTTGATGCGATAAATAGCATCGTGTTATTTATCGCATCGCTCCATATTTTCAAATAGCCTCCCCTTCCATCCCCTTCACTTTTTATGGCTCACCTATTGACCGTCTGATTGCCATTTCTTTTGCCATTCATTTCGCCTTTTGCCACGCAACGGCACCATGAACATGGCACTCACTTTCGTGTTTGTATGGCGACAAATGACAAACACATAACATTTAGCGCATTTCACTCAAAATACGCATTTTACTCGGTATTTATTCAAGCCAATTGACCTATTTACGGCCCAAAACACCACACACACGCCGCCTGCCGTGTGTTTTTTCACCATGTATTGAGCACGACTGTATACCATTATTCATGCATAACAATGCGTTACGCGATCTCAAAATGACGTTTTATCCTCACTGACCGCCTCAAAATGAGTGACCAAATGCACACTCTGATGGCGATTTCACCATTTTTGTTGTCATTTTACGGTAAACCGCGTTGCGTCACAGAACCGCTCTCGACGCCACTGTTACCAAAAAATGCCAACTCTATGGCATAGCGAATTTTTATTCGTCGTAATTGTTACAACTTCTTGTCAAGGCCCTCCATATAGGGGTATAAAGTAGTCAATGACTGTTTATTCTTACCCCCCATGGACGATGACAATGTTTGAGAAAATTACCGCCGCACCGGCAGACCCGATTCTAGGCTTAACGGAAGAGTTTAAGAGCGATCCACGTGCAGAGAAAATTAACCTCGGCGTAGGTATCTACAAAAATGAAGCGGGCAATACACCAGTACTTGCTACGGTCAAAAAAGCAGAAGCGATTTTGCTTGAGAAAGAGACCACCAAATCTTACCTAAGCATTCCGGGTACCGCAGAGTACGGTCTTGCCGTACAACAACTGCTGTTCGGTGCAGATTCTCCAATCATCTCCTCAAAACGTGCACAAACCGCACAAGCGCCTGGTGGTACAGGTGCGCTTCGTGTAGCGGCTGAGTTCATCAAGCGTCAGCTCGGTGATGTAAAAGTGTGGATCAGCAACCCGACTTGGGCGAACCACAACGGTGTTTTCGCGGCTGCAGGCCTAGAAACAGCGGCATACACCTACTACAACGCAGAAACCAAAGACATGGATTTTGCGAGCATGCTCGCCGATCTGAACAATGCATCAGAAGGTGATGTGGTACTGCTACACGGCTGCTGCCACAACCCTACCGGTATCGACCCAGTGGCTGCACAGTGGCAACAACTGGCTGATCTGTGTGTTGAGAAAAAACTGCTGCCAATGTTCGACTTCGCCTACCAAGGTTTTGCCAAAGGCGTAGAAGACGATGCACAGGGTCTGCGTATTTTTGCTGACAAGTGTGAAGAACTGCTGGTGGCCAGCTCATTCTCTAAAAACTTCGGCCTGTACAACGAGCGTGTTGGTGCATTTACCCTTGTGGCGAAAAACAACGAAGAAGGTGTGACAGCGTTCAGCCAGGTGAAGAGCATTGCGCGTGTGATTTACTCTAACCCACCTGCACACGGTGCGGCTGTGGTGACAGAAATCCTAAATGATGCTGCGCTACGTGCAGAATGGGAGCAGGAAGTGGCAGACATGCGTGACCGCATTCAAGAGATGCGTACCCTGTTTGTACAAACGCTAAAAGATCTGGGTGTGGATGCAGACTTCAGCTTCATTGAGCGTCAGAACGGTATGTTCTCATTCTCTGGCCTGAACAAAGATCAGGTTAACCGTCTGAGAGATGAGTTTGGTATCTACATCGTGGGCTCTGGCCGTATCAGCGTGGCAGGTATGACAAAGTCAAACATGCTACCACTGTGTAAAGGCATTGCGGCGGTCCTTTAATCGCCCTCCTGCTTTGACATACAAACTTTGACATAAAAAAATAACGGGCATTTCAGGCCCGTTATTTTTTTGCTGCGATGATGCATGTTTGCTGCAATGCACTTAGCATCCTTTAAGGCGTCTCAGATCCCTCACTCTCGCCCTCATTGTTATTATCATTAGGCAAGGCATGCGTACCGTCACGGCTAACGCTTTCACGTTGTTGGTTTGCTTGGTGAAGTCGATGCTCAACCAGACTTATCGAGAGGCAAGACGTTGCAAAAAAGATCCCTCTCAAATTGATCTTCCAGTTGCTGTCGCCACGGGCGGTTACATACGGGTACCAAGTAGAACACATCACGGGACGTGTCAGTCACGAAAGCCATGCCATGCTGCATAAGCTCATAATGAATGTCGTGAATAAACCCTAAAGAGAAGCTTTGTCGTCCAGTTAACTGATTAATGTCTGCACGCGTTAGGCTCACCCCTTGTTCTTCACCTGCAAAGCGATTGCGCAGCCAGTCAGAAAACTCTCTAGCACTTATCATTGTCATACTCTCGCCTCCACGTCACTCTTCCCTGATAAACTGTAAATATGAGAATGAGTCCATTATTAATAAGTTATAGCAGAGTTAAGACATTACGACAGAATAATGAAACACGACGCATGTTAAGTGCTCATTCGACGCAAATATGAGACAAGTTGCGATAGAGCTAGGGATTGCGGGTATACGCTCGGTGAGAAACGGCGATGAGAGAGAAACGACAGTAAGTAAAAAGATGAAGGATGGGGACGTTGAGTAAAAAAGGGAATGAAGGAAGGGAGATAACACCCGCCCCTGTCATCAAAAACAGGAACGGGTCTGGCG
The DNA here is from genome assembly GCF_001029435.1 of Photobacterium aphoticum. Lineage (GTDB taxonomy): Bacteria > Pseudomonadota > Gammaproteobacteria > Enterobacterales > Vibrionaceae > Photobacterium > Photobacterium aphoticum. The sequence goes on from NZ_LDOV01000017.1 coordinate 83,615, forward strand.
GCAAAACGCAAATTTACACGCGAGGTATTACTGAAAAAGGTCAGAAAACCCAACGAATTTGGGTTTAAAGTGCTTTGTAAAGTACCTTGTTGCCTGCCAGTTGGATGCGCTCAACCAAGTTTTCTTCAACCAGCTTTTTCAACGCACCAGTCGCCCAAGAAGCCGCTTTCGCATCTTCCTGACCTGCTTCAAGACCAATCCCTTTCGGGTTGATGCCGTCAGCATGCTGAATCACGATATCCAACACTTGCTGCTGCTTTGGCGTCAATGCCACGTTAACTGCAGCAGGAGCTGCCGCTTCTACAGGCTTTGCCGCTTCAACAACAGGTTTGGCCGCTGGAGCCGCCTTTACTGTTTCTGCAGTTGGTGCTTTTTTCACAACAGGTTGCGCTGCTGCCGGTTTTGCTGCCACTGCCGCACCTTTCAGGCGCTTTTGCAGTTTTAGCTGAACTTTACGTTTGTGAGAGATTCTCATTAAATTTCCTACTCCGTTGCACTACTTTCAGTCACCACTACCTATCAAGCCACTTCTGATGAAGTACCGATACGTCCAGCGGGAAAAAGTAAGCGCGTGTTATACCAAGTCTGTCAGAGAATTGCCAGCAAACGGTTATTTAAGCTGCAACAAAAAATGATTTTACTCAAAAAGGAAAGGCAGGCTCTCATTTTTCACGTTCTTGCAATTTTTGTGTTACCGAAAAATATGCAGAAATTGGGTCAACTTGCGGTCAAATACTGATAATTACGCCGAAATACTGGATAAATAGCCATGTGCACATAATACCTATAACACACTGTTTCTTATCGTTATCTAACGTCAAGTGATCCTGTTCGCGATTCCATAACGTAAGCCATAATATAAGCAGTAAAGCTGTAACAGGATCCTAATAATGGATAACGAGTTAGAAACACGTTACATCAAACAGCCTTTCTCGCTGGCCTCTTCAGGGATGTATGCGGGAGGATTAGTCGGCGTGGTGTTAGCGGCGCTTTTAGGCTTTTTCTTTCCAATCATTTCCGCCCCCGCCATTGCTATTCTTGTGCTCATGGCCGGTATGCTGGCTTTACTCGGCTACAAATACCAACAAGGCCCGGAACTCACCTTCACCCTCACCTTTATGCACCTGCAATTTCACAGCCATCAAGGGGGCTGGTTAGCGCGCTGGAAGAACATCGACCGCATCGCCCAAGCCAGTGTCGGGAACGACGGGTGGTATCAACCGCTCCCCTGGGTAGGGATCCGATTAAAAGACTACGGAGAATTTGTAGAAGCCATTTGCCCGCGCGTGGCCAGTAAGATCCTCATTGAGCAGCGTATCTTACTGGTTATGGCACACAGGAACATGGCCGATCCACCGTATCAGCTGGAAGACATTTTGTTTGATGACACGCCGTTTATTACCCCGTCAGGACAGGTGCTAAAAGGGCTGCAAGCCATGCTGGCTAATCGTATGAGATACAACCGCGCATTTCTCGGTTATGACTTTTTCATCTCTGAAGATTTTCTCGATCGCCCCGCCGCTGACTTTGCCGGCCTGGCTCGCCGTTATCTCGCAGCGGCCTGAGCCATTACCCTGTTCTGTCGGGCTCATTTATGTCGGCTTTACGCTCGATTGGGCCTTCAAAAACGGCAGCAGCAATAGCCCCACCGTGCCTCCAGCGATGGCAATCACGGTGAAAAAGCCCGTCCACTGGAACTGCTCCACAATCAACGCCAGCGGATAGCCGGCCATGGCCGCGCCCATGTAAGCAAACAGCCCGACAAAGCCGGTGGCTGCCCCTGCGGAGTCCTTGTGAGAACATTCGGCCGCCGCCATCCCAATCAACATTTGCGGACCAAACACAAAGAACCCGACCGCAAAAAAGCAGCCCGCCAACAACACATCACTGTCGATCGGCATCAGCCACAGCGCAGAGACCGACATGAAAATACCGATGGCGAAAATCAAATTCATCGGGCCACGGTTACCGCCAAACCAACGGTCAGATCCCCAACCGGCCACCAGCGAGCCGATAAAACCGCCCACCTCAAACAAAGACAACGCCATGTTCGCCTGGATCAAGCCGTACCCTTTTTGCTCACTCAGGTAAAGGTTGCCCCAGTCGTTGATCGCCGTACGCACGATGTACACCAGCACATAACTGAATGCCAGTAACCAGATGTATTTGTTACGCAGCACATATTTGGTCAGAATTTCCCGGTGACTAAGTCCTTGCCCTTCCCGCTCTTGCGCCAATTCTAAATGATCACGTCGCCACTGCCCCACGGTCGGTAGGCCCATGGTGGTGGGTTTATCGCGCAAGCGCCAACACACGAACAGCCCGACGACCATGGCAATGATCCCCGGCACAATGAACCCCAGTCGCCAGCTGGCATGCAACGTCAAATATCCCACCAACAAGGGGATCAGTGCGCCACCGACGTTGTGGGCTGTGTTCCACAGCGACCACCAAAAGCCCCGCTCTGAGCGTGAATACCAGGTGGTCATCAGCTTAGAACACGGCGGCCACCCCCACCCCTGGAACCAAGCATTTAATACCCATAACGTCATCAGCACCCACAATGCATCTGAAAAGCCAAACGCAATATTAATGACCCCAGTGGCAAACAAGCCGATGCCCATAAAATAACGCGGGTTGGAGCGATCTGACACCACGCCGGATAAAAACTTTGACGCCCCATAGGTGAGATAAAACAGGGTGCCCATCATGCCGATATCGGATTTTTCTAACCCCAAATCCACCAGCATGGAAGGCATCGCATAATTGAAATTCTTACGGGTAAAATAAAACACCGCATAGCCCACATACATGGTGAGCATGATGTGCAAACGCCAATAGCGGTAGGTTTCATTGATCGTGGCAGAATCGGTGATCTCAGGCTGATTCGTCTCTACCGACGATGATGCATTCACAGGTAATTGATTCATGGATGAGTGGCTCATGCTTTACATCACCGGTAACTGAATATGAATATGGGTACCCTGAACAGGCGGCTGTGTGCGGCTTTTAATGGTGATTTTGCCCCCTAAGGCTTCTACGCGCTCTTGCATCCCGCGCAGACCAAAGCCAGAGCTGGAGGTCGCCATCAGCGCCGCCACCGCAAAGCCTTTTCCGTTATCACGGATCTCCAGCTCCACCCGTTCTTTCTCCAACACAAAGCTGATCTGCAAGGTGCTGGCTTGGGCGTACTTCACCACGTTATTCACCGCTTCCTGGCAAAGTCGATATAAGGTCACGCTTAACGTATCGCTCAAACTCTCTGGTCGCAGCGCAACGCACTGCCAGGTCACGGATGTGGCAATGCCATGCTGCTCACACTCCAAATCCCGAATCAACTGGTCGATCGCCGCTTCCACCCCCATGTCATCGAGCGTTTTCGGACGCAGGCGGGTCAGCAACCCTTTGGTGGTGTCATAAATATTCAGTGAAAGGGTTTCAATCATATTGGCGCAGTTGATCCCCACCGGCGGGGTGTCTACGCGCTTAATGATGGAGGCCTGCGTGCGGATCGCCGTGATGTTCTGCCCGATTTCATCATGCAACTCACGGGCAATGTCGCGCCGTACCGACTCTTCAGCAGTAATAAGCTGACGCGATAAACTGTGGTTACGCGACAATTGCAAGCGCAGTTGCTGGTTCAGCTCACGCTGGCGTTGGATCCCCATGCCCAGCAATATCCCCGTTAAGCTCTGTGCGGTCAGGGATAACAGCAAATCGGTAATAGCAAGATCGCTGCCGCTGCTGCGTCCCGCAATCAACGCAATACTGTTGAATAAGGTGCCGAGCAATGCGCCCTGCCAGCCGTAGCGAAATGCCAGCAACACAATAGGAATAGCCAAACAAAACGGAGCAAAACGACGCAGCTCTTGGGGTAATCCCAGTTGCAACACAATACTGGCAATCAACAAGGCCACATACAATAAGACATGACGCACGCGCAGTGTGACCGGACGGGACACCAAATCGACGGTAAGCGGGATCCATGTCTGCTGGAACAGGTAGCTCCACACCAAATAACAGCTCGGCACAATCATCAGGCCACCGGTAACACTGACCAGCAAAACCATCAAACCATGCGATAACGTGGTGGCGAACCCTAGCGTGTCTTGTGGCGGCACGGGGACAAGGCCTAACGCGTCATGAATAAGCGGTATCCCCATTGCCACGGCCATATTCAGCAGTGAGGTCAACGCTATCACCGCCCCCATCACACTTAAACGGTGCAACTGTGAGCCAATGTAATGACGATGCGCCCCCCACATAACGGGGACACTCATCACACTAGAGAGCATGGCAATTTGCCAGACCGATGCCCCGACCAAGGGTGCCAAGGCAAATAACAAGAGCCATTCCGTCCCATAGACAGCGGGCCAAAATCGCTTCGGGCAATGTAAGAGGACACCCAGACGCAGAGCAAAAGGAAAAAGGAAAACGGCAAGCTCAGGATCTAAGGTGAAATAGGTCGCGATCACCCACAGACAAAACCAGCCACAGGCTAACAATAACCCGCCGACCAGCGATGTCACGGCGAGATGGCGCATTTACACCACCTCGTTAGGAAAATCAGTTTGGAAGTGACGTGCCAGTTCTACGTTATTTTTGGCACCCAGTTTATCCATGGCATGAGCACGATGAACATGGACAGTTTTGTGGCTAAGACCCAGCTCATTGGCCACGGCCTTCACATCTAACCCTGTTGCCAACATTTCGCCAATTTGGCGTTCACGCTTGGTCAGTTGCGACACCGCAGGCACCGCTTTGGCTGTGGAAGCCAGTTTTAAGGCAATATCCGGCGTCAGGTAACACCCACCCGCTGCGGCAGTCCGCACCGCTTGTACCAACTCGTCTGGGCTGCAACGTTTACTCAGGTAGCCTCGCGCCCCCATTTCCAGCGCTTTTTCCACCATAGCAGCAGAGTCGTGCACACTCAGCATGATGGTCGCAATGCCTTCCGGCAAATCCGCCAACAGGGATAAGCCACTTTCATCAGGCATGGAAATATCAAGAATACACACGGTGGCCTGACTACCCGGCAAGCCGAGGCGCGCCTCTTTAGCCGAACCAAACTCGCCCACGACGGTCATGTCGTCTTCCAGCATCAATAACTGGGCGAACCCCGAACGAACGATAATGTGGTCATCGACCAGTGCGACGTTGATCATTCCCCATCCCTCTCTCTGAATAGCAAATAAAACGGAAAAGAGCCCAAAACTAAAAAGAACTGTGTCAGTAAATCAAAAAAAAGACCGTTAAACTACCTGCTCTGTCGCAGACAAACAAGGGTGAAATATAATTAGTCAAAAATGCCTGATGACGAATGAAAACGAAACGTGCAACGCGCGAGCCCCTTTAGCGTGGCTAACTACCCGCTTTCACGTGGTGTATCTCCAGCCACTCAAGTTGGCTATCTCGCAGATACAAAAAAACTGCCCACAGGCAGTTTTTTCTTTAACGATGAGGGTGATAGACACCTTACTTAGAAAACAACTTTACGCTGTTTCCAGTGCCGCCGCTTCTTTCAACAAGCGTTTTTCACGACGAATCTTCTTCTCTTCAGCAACCGCTACGAACAGCAGTAGCACGATACATACAGCCGCAGAAGTATCCAGCGCTGCAAATGTACCTTTCCAGCCAGTCAAACCAAAGATAGGCGTACCATCGGCAATCATACCCAGGCCCAGTTTCGCAAAGCTGTCACCAATCAGGTAAGCAAACGTACCTTTGATGCCATCTGCCACACTGATCGCTTTCTTCGGTACGAAACCTACCGCTGCAACACCGATCAGCAACTGCGGACCAAATACCAAGAAACCAAGTACAAACAGAGAACCCAGGTACATGTACTCGTTAGTCGCATGCTGGTAGAACTCAAGGCTAAAGATGATCAGTACCAGTGACACACACGCCACGATAGCACGACGACCGTTTGCCAAATCAGACAGGTAACCCCACATCAAGGTGCCCACAAGCGCGCCGACTTCAAACAAGGTGAAACCTGAAATAGCCGCTTCTTTTGACAGACCCAGTTCTTGGTACGCATACACGGTTGACCACTGGTCGATACCGATACGCACGATGTACAGGAAGATGTTCGCGAAACACAATAGCCAAATGATTTTGTTCTTCAGCACGTATTCCATGAAGATTTCACGCTTGGTCATCTGGTTTTCTTCAGCCAATGCGTCTTCTTCACTTACCGCTTCATCAAATAGCTCTTCTGCTTTACCCAGACCGTACGCTTCTGGTGAATCGCTACCGTAACGCAGACCAATAAAGCCGACAATCAGTGCAATGATCGATGGGAAGATGAACATACCGATCACGTGACCGTCAAACAGGTAGTTCGCACCAAACAGAGCCACACCTGCCGCACCGGCACCACCGACGTTGTGAGACATGTTCCACAGACCTAAGTACGTACCGCGCTTGTTACGTGGTGTCCACTTAGTGATAGTCGAGTAACTAGAAGGACCACCCGTACTCTGGAAGAAACCGCTCAGACCGTAGAAGGCAATCATCAGGAACAGGCTAACGCTACCGCCGCCCATGCTGAAGCTAAAGCCCAACATTGCCAAGCCAGAAAGAATCAACATGAATGGCAAAAATTGTTTGGTGTTCTTTCCGTCCGCGTAATAAGAAACGACGGTTTTACCGATACCGTAGGTAATGGAGAAACCCAAACCAATCAAACCCAGATCGGTCATCGATAACCCGTAGGTTTCGATCATATCGTTTTGGGCAACGTTGAAGTTTTTACGGATCAAGTACATGGTCATGTAGCCAATAAACACAACCAGGTACGATTGCATAAATGGCTTGAACCACATTTTACGGCGTTCTTCTACAGGCAGATCCAATGTCGGCTTTCTTACCTGATCTAACAGTTTAAACATGTGAAACCTCAGTCATCTCTCGACACAGTGAGCAGGCGCGCTGCTCTTCACTGGTCATCATCTGGGTCAGTGTGCATCAAAAAATTCGGAATGATGAAGACCATTGGCAGGAGAGACTAAAGCAAGGGAGGCATTCTGGCTTGAGACGCAGGCTTAGACAAACTAGGAATAATTCCTAGTTTTCCGATAAGCAGTGGAAAAGCGTGAAAGTAATCACAAAAAAACCGCGAAAACGACGTCTTTGCCTATGCTTAATGCTAGGCATAGCTAAGGAGTGGCTGATGATATTACCTCACACAACATACGCGTATTTTACGGCTTACGCTACTCCACCCGCCCCACTTATCTCCCGTTGACGCCACGCTGTTCACGCAGACATACCCTCTAAACACCCATGGATAAAGGAGCCTATTACGGTGACATTTAGACAGGATATCAATGCCCTACGTGCCATCGCCGTGTTGGTCGTCGTCATTTTTCACTTCAATCCCGACTGGTTGCCGGGCGGGTTCATTGGGGTGGATGTGTTTTTTGTGATCTCCGGTTTTTTAATGACGGGGATTATTTTTCGCGGGTTTGAAAAAGAAACGTTCCGGTTAGGCGCCTTTTATCTCGCCAGAGCCCATCGCATTATTCCAGCCTTACTTGTGCTGTGCCTTGCCCTATTATGTTTTGGCTGGCTGTATTTACCGCCGCCGGACTACCAAGTATTAGGAACACACATTGCAAGTAGCCTGAGCTTTCTATCAAACATCACTTACCTCAGTGAAGCCGGCTATTTTGATTCGGATGCTCATGATAAGTGGTTATTACATACCTGGTCACTCTCGGTAGAATGGCAGTTCTATCTGATCTACCCGATCGTTTTATTAGGCTTAAAACAATGGCTATCCTTACACGCGATCAAGCGCGTCGTCCTGATCAGTACGGTACTGATATTTATTACCAATATTGTCGTTTCACAAAAATGGACGGAAGCCTCTTATTACCTGCTCCCTACCCGTTCATGGGAAATGCTCTTAGGGGGCATCGCCTATTTCTATCCGCTGTCACTCACGAAACAACAGAAAACCCTATGGTTATATACCGGCCTGAGTGTCATCTTTCTGTCGAGTCTGTTTATTTCACCGGAAGACGTCTGGCCGGGTTACATGGCACTTTTCCCGGTCATGGGCGCTTATGCGGTGATCACGGCCCATCATCCTACTGCCGTTTTCACGCACCATCCTCTTTTGCACTATTTGGGTAAATGCTCCTATTCCATTTACCTCTGGCACTGGCCTGTCGTGGTATGGGGCGTCTATTTTGAATTTGATCAATCTTACTGGTGGCTGATCGGCATCCCCGTTTCCGTATTATTCGGACACCTCAGTTATACGTATATTGAAACCGCAACCTGGCTTACCCCCAAACGTGCAACCCCTGCTTTGCCTTCAACCGCTTCCGCCCCAGCGAAAGCGCATGGCTGGCAGATGATGAAATCCATCGTGTCACTCAAATACGTGTGGGTCGGCGGCGCCGTCTTCTTATCGAGTTATTTCATCGCCACCCACCACGGTATTCCACAGCGTTATTCTGAAGCCTATCTTGATCTCATCGCGCAAACGCAGCACAGTCCTTATCGCGAGCAGTGTCACCTGAAACAGTATCAGGCGCCTGATAAAGCGTGTGAGTATTTTGACCCTAATGTCTCTTGGGCAATCATGGGTGATAGTCACGCCGTGGAATTGGCTTATGCGCTGGCAGATAAACTCCAACCCTTACAACAAGGCGTGAAACATTTTAGTTATTCGGCTTGCCGGCCATCCTATAATCAGGCGCATGCATTCAGTCATTGCGCCACTTGGTATAATGACTCTCTCAATTACATCATTGCCAATGATGACATTAAACATGTGGTCTTTAATCACCGTTATTCGCGCTATTTCTTTGGTGATAATGCCGCGACCTATCCCGATACGTCCGCGCCTTTCATTACCGATGATGTTGACGCTATTTTGCAGTCCATTGATGATGCGATCCTGACACTCTCCAAGCATAAAGAGACCGTCTATGTGTTCTATCCCATCCCTGAATTGGGCAAACACATTAAAAGCCTCATTGAGGTGTCTTACCGCCAGAACCATGCGATAGACGCCATTCCTGGTACGTCGTTGCAGTATTATCAACAACGTAACGCTTATATCATTGAACATTTCGATAGCGCGACTTACCCCGCGAATGTCCATTTTATTAAGCCAAGTGATGCATTCTGTGATCAGGACGTCTGCTTCTCCGTCAAAGACTCAACCGCCTTGTATTACGATGACGACCATCCTTCCCTCAAAGGGGCAAACTTGCTGGTTGACCTGTTGTTAAGCGCCAATAACCGATAAAAAAATACCCTGTGGCAACCACAGGGTATTGTGTTTTCTCAGTGCTCAACCAACCGTGATAGCAATCACCGTCAGTCATGGCGATCAGTACAGTGGCATCTCATCGGCCACGAATGGGTTCGAGGCACGCTCTTGACCAAACGTAGACACCGGGCCATGACCCGGAATAAAGATCACAGCGTTACCCAATGGCCACAATTTACCTTTGATGGAGTTAATCAGTGTCTGGTAATCGCCTTTCGGGAAGTCAGTACGGCCAATGCCGCCTTTGAACAGCACATCACCGACAAACGCTACGTTCGCATCTTCGCTGTGCAATACAACGTGACCCGGCGTGTGGCCCGGCGTATGGTAAACCGCCAACGTTTGTTTACCCACGGTGATCACATCGCCATCTTCCAGCCACTGTGTCGGCTCAAAGGCTTCTGTCATCGGGAAACCGAACATTTCACTTTGACGTGGCAGCCCTTCTAACCAAAACGCATCATCTTTGTGTGGACCCACAACCGGCACATTGAACTCTGCCGCCAATGGCGCGGTACCACCCACGTGATCCAAATGACCGTGAGTCAGGATCAGCTTGGTCAGCGTCAGGCCCAGCTGCTGCAGCTTTTCTTTCAACAGGTGGATATCACCACCCGGATCGATCATGGCTGCTTCGTTCGTTTCATCACACCAGATGATGGAGCAGTTTTGCTGAAATGGGGTCACAGGTACCACTTCAAATTGAAGACTCATTCTCTTTTCCTAAGATTGCAATATTGCTGGCAGAATACCACAGCTACGAACAGAAATGCCAAAATGACAAAAGCCGGTGAACACCCAGAGAGGAAGGGCGCACCGGCTTGATCTTACTGATTAAAACGGTATGACGTGACTTAGCCGTTCCAACGACGCACCGGACCGGTGTCGATATGCACAAAGCCACTGCGCGGGTAATACCCCACCCCGCCTAAACGGAGTTCTTGCGCCGCACTACGGATGCGAGACAAAGAAACGCCTTCCAAATTAAAGTCAATCGCTTGCCCTTTCATGTGGTAGCTTTTCTTTGCCACGCCACCGGTTTTACGCAACGCTTGGTTAGTGGCAGGTGAACGGTAACCGGAAATCACGCGCACTTGTCCTTTGTGGCCTAAGCCCGCCTGAATTTCAGTGATCGCGTCGAATAAACGGCGGTCCATTTTCGCGACTTCGTTACGGCGAAAATCACGGCACAAATAATTCATTTTTTGTAATTCGGCTTTGAGGTACTGCTTGCCGTCAAAATATTCCGTTTCCAAATCTTCATTCGTGTGGATGTTACTCAATGAAATCTGGCGTGGGGTTGCCGCTCTATATGGACTGGCTAACGCCCAGTTAGGGACCAATAAACTGGCACCCAAAGTCAGTCCGCCAGCAACCAAGAGCTGGCGGCGCTTGTAATCAATTTCAGACATAGTTCTACAATAACCAATTCATCGCAATACGCGGACACTCCCCTAACAAGCGCAATGGCCTGCCCGCAAACGTCCTCACGATAGCGTTCAGTTATTGTTCAGTCAAACAATGAGACGGCATCAAATTGTTGATAAAACCATCGAAAGCCGCCTAATTATTGACTCGCAAGCATTTTATTCTCTGTAAGAATATGTAAATAATTCTCGATTTTGCGACGGCGATATAAGTTTATCGTAGTCATACACATCGGCGCGATAATTCACCAGCCCTTGTTTGTCGACCCACGCGGTCTGATAAATCAAATGTACTTTTACTTTGTGCTGCAAACCGACTGTCTTGGTTTTCGTACGTGATTTAAGACTATTCACCCGCTGCTCGGTCACCCCGGAATGGTTCAGTAAGATCATCGCCAAATCGTCCGCCTGTTCAACCCGCACACAGCCAGAACTGAACGCCCGCGTTTCTTTGGCAAACAAGCGTTTTGCAGGCGTGTCATGTAAGTAGATAGCCTGATCATTGGGCATATTAAATTTAAAGCGCCCCAGCGCATTTCGGTTACCCGGTTTTTGACGAAGCCGGTACGGGAAAGACTTGGCGTTCATTAATCGCCAGTCAATGGTGTGAATAGGAATTTGCTCCGAGCTATTCCAGCTGCGGATCACCGCAAAGCCATTGCGATGCAAGTAACTGCGATCACGCTGTGCCTTCGGTAAAATGTCTTTGCGCATGATAGACATCGGCACATTCCAGTACGGGTTGAACACCACAGAGGCCACATTGGTACTCATTACCGGCGTGCGACGGCTGGGACGGCCAACAATCACCTTGCTGTCCAGGACATGTTGATTATCCAACCACAAATTCATTTCAAAATTGGGGATATTCACGATCAACATCGATGGCGCTTCCGGCCACATTCGCGAACGTTGTGCATTCAACGCCAAAACTTGAATACGGCTTTGTGGCGATAACGCCAGCCACTGGCGAGTTTGCGGGCCGATCGCCCCATCCGGTTTTAAGCCATGACGTTGCTGAAAGTTTTTCACCGCATTGGCGAGATCAATATTGTAGGTTCGTACACCGGCAGCACGGATCTGCTCGGCCTCGAAATCCCGCAGATCCCCCAGATTTTCAAGAATGGTAATCAGCGCATCAGGATCTTTCAATCGCGTCCCTAACCGAATGATCCCGCGCTGATAGAACACCGGCCAACGCTTGTTCGCTACTTGTTCCAGCGACTCAATGGCGAGTAACAATTGGGTATAGTTTTCATCGCTGGGTTGCAGCCGATCCACCCAATGGCGTAATTGGTCACGCTCGATGGCCGAATACAAACCGCTCATCGCCGATTCTGACGGCAATGGCAAACGGGCATCCACACCGCTGCCGAACAGCCATTGCTTCCCTTGGGTCGGCAACCCTTCTACATAACTCATGTAGGCGAACAAGGTATCGGTCGCCAGCAAATCATACTGACGCCAATCATTACTGTTCTTGTACTGTTTAAGTTGCGTGTAACGCTGCGTAAAATTCTTACTGACACCAGACAGTGCCACCATACGCAATTGTTGCTCAAAGGCATTGGCTGTAAACGAGTCCTGCCAAAGCGGGACAAATCCTACCGCATGGTATAAATCGGCCAATTGATCCACATAGCGGATGGTATTGATGTTATTGGCAACTTCATGGATCCACTGGCGGGCTTTCTTTTGTTGGATGAGCGTTTCTGAAAATTGCTCTTCTAATTCAGCACGGCTAGACAGGGGCTGCACAGGTTCCATCTCATTGGCCAGAACAGCCGATGATAGGGGGACGGCTAGTACAGTGACTAGGACAGGGATGAGGCCAATACAACTGCGCGTGGTCATTGCCAACTGACTCCTCATTGCCATTATTATCATTATGGCAAATTCGATGAATAACGGACTAACTTTAGCCGTCTCTGTCAGTGGATCCTGTTTCAAAATTTAAATTCAGCGCGATCTCCCACCACGACATCCACACGCTGCGCGAGACACAACCGGCCTCGCGCAACACGCCGTCACGCCAACTAAATAATATTCCAGTGGTTATCCCACATTACGCCGCTTTGCACACTTTGCTGCTGACCGGTCACCTGCGTCGCAACTATTTTTCCGGTACCGGTGCTAAGCAGCCATTGCCCCATGCTGATTACCGTTCCACGCCGCCTCCTACAACGAATTGAGAAACGCAAGCAGGGCGTCGCGGTCTGAGGTTGATAAACCCACCACCTTATCACGGCTGGCTTGGGCTTCCCCGCCATGCCATAGCACCGCCTCAAGTACGTTGCGGGCACGGCCATCATGTAACAAAAACGTATGGCCATTCACCTCTTGGGTGTACCCCAATCCCCATAAGGGTGCCGTTCGCCACTCTCGGCCATTTGCGAGAAATTCATCACGGTGATCCGCCAACCCCTCACCCATATCGTGTAGCAGTAAATCGGTATACGGATGAATCACTTGCTGCGATAACGCCGGCAATGCGGGGTTCTTTGCGGTGACTAAATGGGTCTGATGGCAACGCTGACAACCGATGTCGGCAAACACAGCTTCACCCCGCTGTACCTGTGGGTCATTCACGTGACGGCGTGACGGTACGGCTAAATGACGCGCATAAAACTCAACGAAATCGAGCACGTTATCGCTCACCTCTGGCTCACCGCCGCTGGGCATGGCCTGACAAACCGATTGGTGGCTGGTGCAATTCTCTGTGGGAAAGACGGCGCTGGTTAAACCGAGATCGCCATTAAAGGCGGCGGCATTTTGCTGCATCACTGTCGGTTGCCCGGCTTTCCAGCCAAACCGCCCGACCGCTAAGGTTTGTTGCTTCACATCCCACACTTGGTTCACTTTGCCGCTGATCCCCTCGCCGGCCGCCTTTTGCGCTTTGGCCAGAGCAAACAACGTATCTTCCGGGATTTGCTCTAACAAACCGAGCCCAATCATCGGCGGGGCCACACGCAGTGAGGTCTGTACCTGAGGATGCAGCTCACCATAGTTCAATTCGGAAATCGTCAACGTCGGCTGACGCAGTGTGACCACCAACCCATCCGCCAATGTGACAGGCACATCTTGATAGGCAATGGCGATCTGCCCTTCCGGCTTGGCACCGGGCAAGGCAAAATCCTGCAGCTGATCGCCATAAATCGGATCGGGTAATACGCCACTGGTGATCACCTGCTGCTTCTGATCAGCCGTGAAAGCCGGAATGCTTAACCGCACCAACGTTGACACCGCATTGCTATCCCCCGCTTGAGGCGGATGGCCTCGACCGTCTTTGATATGGCAGTTTTGGCAGCCGTTAGTGTTAAATAACGGACCGAGGCCATCTCTGGCGTCCGTACTGGCCGGCGCTTCCACCCAAGGGTTACGGAAAAAACTATTGCCGACACTGAAATCTAACCGCTTAGACAGAGGGAGGTTGGCGGCTGGCAGTGAAAACGCATTCGGTCCCGATTTGCGGACTGTGGTGCTCCCGCCTGATGTGATGGATGCCGGTTTTATTTCCGCTGTTTGGGCGGCGGTGATGGGGTGTGCGGCTTTGGCGTCAGTGGCGACAACGGAGGGTGAAATCGACGTAGCTCGGGGGGAAACAGAGGATTCAGCCGCCCACAACATGGAAGGGGAAAATAGCAAACTCACCGAAATAGCGAGATACGGCAGATGCGGCAGATTCGGTAAAGGATTGTTCATTGCTCAGGCTCTTTACGCTCGCGGTGCCTTCGCACCACATAGTGACGGGTATTATTATTGTGATGGTGTGAAACAAGGGGCCGGAGTCATGCCCCTTAACGTTCAGATTCTGCGTTTAGAACTGATGATCTGCCGTGTCCGGATTAAGGTTACTCACCCCCAAAATACCGGCAGCGTGTTCAATCCCTTCGGTCTGTTTCACTAACGCCGTAATCGAGGCATTCACCAACGAGTTCCCCGCTTTGTTACCCGCCGCGATCAGTTGATCAAACGCCTGTCCTTTCTCTTCGGCAGATTCAACCAAGGTGTACACTTGCTGGCGAGCCTTCTCGATATCGCTCTGAATCGCTTGCGCTGCTGCTTTATCTTTCGCGGCCACCAAATCATGCAGACTTGGCCCTGTCACCGTATTCCCCGCCACCGTGGTATAAGTTCCGGTGTAAACGTTATAGATCCCTTGTTCATTGTAATAATGCGAGTAGTGGGTGTTATCCGAGAAACAATCGTGCTCGTCTTCTGTGGAATTGGCTTCCAACGCCACTTTCATCCGCTCTCCGGCCAGCTCCCCTAAAGACAAGGAGCCCATTCCGAACAGCATTTTACGTAAGCCGTTCTCTGCAGAATCCGCTAACAATTCGGCGCGATAATTGCCTTTTTCCTGCGGTGACCATTGCTGTGTCATCCACGTCAGATCTTGCTGAAGCAAAGCAGAGGCGGCTTTCAAATACGCATTTCGGCGATCACAATTGCCATGAGTACACGCCTCTCCGGCGGAAAAATCCGTGTACTGACGTTCTCCCGCACCTTTCTCTGTGCCATTTAAGTCCTGTCCCCACAACAAAAATTCAATGGCGTGATAGCCCGTCGCCACATTGGCTTCTGAGCCACCCATTTCATTCAACGCGGCGAGCAATTCTGGAGAGATGACGGAGGTATCAATTTTTTTATTGCCCACTTGTAATGAACGGCTCGCAATAATATTGGCTTTCGCCCCTTCATTACCTAACTCATACTGATAATCATCGGCGACATAATCGATCAACCCTTCATCCAGTGGCCACGCATTGAGCTGTCCTTCCCAATCATCCACCACCGCATTACCAAACCGGAAAACTTCTGACTGTTGATACGGCACTCGCGCCTGTTTCCATGCCTTACGTGCTTGCTGTAAGTTCGCTTCAGAAGGCTGAGCAATTAACGTTTCAATCGCTTTATCTAACGCTTGTGCTGTTGTGAGAGCATCGCTGTAAACGTGGTGGGCAATATCGGCATAATGTTCAACCACCGCAGTTTGTGTAACAGGGGAAGTGTCAGAGGAAGCAGCAAAACTGAAGGTGGGGGCGGCCAGCAACGCCGCCATGATCAAATTCGGGGTGAATGGCATTTTCATTATTGGATCATCCATGTGAAGGCAGTGAGTGACATCACAGCGCGATAATCGAACTGCGATCAACGGCCATGACTCGAACACAACAAATGATCATCAACGTCCCTTTCATGCCCTGGCATCCTGCCCGTAACAGTGAGCAAACTGTCACATTATTGAGCATAAAATTAATACTGATAATCATTTGCATTAGCAAATAGTAACTAAACCGTTAACAGTGTGCAAACCCCCTTTCCCCTTACCTATGCTAAGTAAGTCATCAGTAATAAAAGTGCTCACCGGATAAGCAACCTAAAATAGCGATGAGCAGATCACAGCCAAAGCCATGTGGAATACGGCAAGATTCTGATAACAAACACTTCCAACTTACCGCAGATTACGGTACTTTCGCCCAGCACTATTGAGGAGATGTATATGGATAAGCACGAAGAAGTGTTGATTGCCCTTCGCCAGATCATTCGGGCGATCGACCTGCATTCACGCAAATTGAACAAGTTGGCCGGCTTAACGGGGCCACAATTGGTGTTAATGCGTGCTATCCGTGATTCCGGTGAAGTGACCATTCGCCAGTTGTCCAATAACACCAACATGAGTCAGGCGACAGCCACCACCATTTTGGATCGTTTGGAAAAACGCGGTCTGGTGAAACGTGAACGCAGCACACTGGATAAGCGTAAAGTGCATGCCCACTTAACCGAAGCCGGACAAGAAACCCTGTCTAAAGCCCCGCCACCACTACAAGAAGATTTCGTTGCACGCTTTCAGAAACTGGAAGAGTGGGAACAATCCCTACTGTTGTCTTCTGTACAACGTATTTCGACCATGATGAATGCAGAACATTTGGATGTGGCTGCCATGCTGGAAGTAGGTAGCATTACCCAGCAGGAAAACGAGCATTAATTCATCATTGTCGGCGCAGTAAACGCGCGCACTTCAACCGACAACACACTCAGATCATACAAAGAGAAAGACGGACAGACCGTGCTGCTTGAAGGGATTGAAACATTACTGGTGCTGGCACAAGAAGGCACCATGAGTAAAACGGGCAGCCGGCTGTATCTCAGCCAAAGTGCTGTCAGTAAACGGATTGCCAAACTCGAAAAGCGTCTGGGCAAAAAGCTGATAGAGCCGCAAGGGCGACGGATTAAACTTACCGCCGATGCGGAGCAACTCATTGCCGCCGTTGGTCCGAGTATGAATGAGATCAAGGGCTTGATCTTCGATCAACTGCCCGCCAACGATCATTCCCTGATCCAAATTGCCTGCTCTGAATCGCTGGTGGCGGGTTATCTGGGGGAAGGCATGGGACGCTATTTTCAGCACGACCCGTACGTCCGTCTGTCGACTCACCATACGCCGGTGATTGTCGAAAAAGTCCAAGCCGGTGATGCCACGCTCGGCTTTTGTGCCGGTCATTTACCGCCTCAGCACGGCCTGAGCACCCAACTGTTATTCAATGAACCTTTTACCGTGATCAGTGCCGAGCCGTTGACCACGCTACCTAAGGCGCTCTTGGTTAACGATTTTAAAAACCCGGCCAATGCCCAACAGGCCAGTGTGCTGCAAGAAGCAGGGATCATCCCATTAATGGAAATGGATTCTTACACCGCCGCTGCCCAGCTCGCGTTAGGGGGCGTCGCACCGGCACTGGTCCCGATAGCCATTGTCAAAACGCTTAATATCGCGCCGGCGCACTGCCATCAATTTGAGGTGCTCGATTCACTGACGCGTCCCGTGCACCTCTGTTATCGCGAAAAAAGCTATCGTTCAGATCGCGTTAAAGCATTGATTGCAACCATTGCGGATTCTGTTCCCACAACAATTTGATCGCCATGGCCATCGACACCAACACCACCATCGGTCGAATAAGCTGACGGCCTTTGGTGATCACCACTTTGGCTCCCATGCGCGCCCCTAAAAAGCCGCCCACGGCCATTACCAAACCAATTTCCCAAATCGGCAAACCCGCGAAAATGAAAAACAACAACGCGGCAAAGTTAGAGGTGAAATTGAGGATTTTAGTCTTCGCCGTCGCTTCCACCAGCCCGCATTGGGCAATCGCCACAAAGCACACGGTAAACAGCGAGCCGGCTCCCGGACCAAAGAAACCGTCATAAAAACCAATGCCCGTCCCCACCGTCAGGGCAAACATGTTGGCCGATAATTTTGGCTCACCGCCGCCTTGTCCGGCTTGTGGTGCCAGCAAAAAATACAGCGCGATACACACCAGTAAAACTGGGATCACATTGGTCAATACACCCGCATCTAACCGTTGAACTAATTCCGCCCCAATGGCCGAGCCAATGAAGGTCATCACAATGGCATTACGCATCTCTTTCAGGCTGACCAAGCCATTACGAATGAAATACAGCGACGCAGAAAAGCTGCCAAACGAGCCCTGCAGCTTATTGGTCGCCAACGCCTGAGCGGGCGGTACCCCGGCAGCCAATAAGGCCGGGACTGTCAACATGCCACCACCCCCCGCAATCGCATCAATAAAACCGGCAACCCCTGCCACCAAAAACAATAAACCGAGAATGTCTAACGACAGATCCATGTAACTACTCTTCTCACACTGCCCGAAAAACCCAAACAGTATCACCCCGTCTGTCAGACAAATAGCGAAACCTAGGACAGCAATCCATTCCCGCTTGGCATTGGCCCGCTTGAAAAAAAGCCATAAAAAAATCCGGGTGCATCACCTGCACTCGGATTTAAACAGAATAAAACATGCTCGATTGACCTCCCTGTATTATGTCAAAACCGAAGGTCCTCCTCTGCTGATAGAATCAGCCTCATGTTTTTTTCTTTCTCCATCTTGCCAAATCTTCCAGGCTTGATGCACAGGCGATTCTTTTTCGCCACCAGTCAGACGGCCAATATTCCATTACGCCCGCTTTATTTTCTTTAAGGTCACGTCCAGGTTGTACCACGAGTGTATTATTCACCTTCATCTGTCACCCTTGGTCAATAATCATAGTGACTATTCATTCTTTCTCATCATTATTAAATAAAGTGTGGTAATCACACTCTTATTAAATATAACGACGCTTATACTCCCTCTTATTTACTGTCACCTTTAACGGATAATAATGCTCACTGGATAATGATAATTGCGCCAAGTTGTAAAACAGTCCGGTTCTTTTAAAACTGCCTTCGAGGTCTCGCTCAAATAGCTCAACCACGCTTTTCGTCAATGTATCCCACCCACTGACATAGAACGCATTTCGCTTTAAAGATGAAGCAATGAGGGTCCCAGATTCAGCAGACATGACCTTATAAAACATGACATTGTGATCTACAAATTGCATTTTCATACCTGTCTTATATCGTTTTCTACGCTATACCCTTCTATTTTTATGAATCAACATTGTCTATACCCATGCAATGTTTACAGATGGCACATCAGTATTTACATTTATTTTGAGTGATACATTTTTATCGATGACTTGAACTATTAAGTGTCATATTTTTGAAATAACCGCGCCGTGTTCGTTAATCAGTATCGCATTAACGGCTATATAATGGGTTTTATAATGCGAGCAATTTATTCCATTCTTTATACCTTACTCGTTTTATGGCGACTCTTATGCCTGTACCTGTTTATTGATATCCCCCCAATAACCAAATCAAAGCCAATCCAGCACCATTTGCAAAAATGCCATTCAAGGGAAACAGCCTTCAAACAGTATTCCCGAACAAAAACAGTGGGCGACCTCTCATTTTTTCGTGATGCGTTTTTGATCAAGCCGTTATCATTCCCGACCAGAAAACCCACCGATCGCACAAAAAACACCCGATACATACCCCTGTCTGTTAACCGGCTCTCATTTTTACCCCTGCCTCCATGCCGATTCGTTATCAAAAAGCGAATTTCGGCATTTAACAGATCCGAGCTGTTTACGCACTATAGCCGCCATGAATCAGTGAGTTGCGCTGCATTTTGACGGTTATGCAGCATCACTCACCAATACGGATTTTTTTCATTTTGTGTAGGACACGTTATGTTAGTAGTAGTTGAGTTGATTGTAGTGCTAGGCTGCATCTACTGGGGCCTGAAAATGGGTGGCCTGGGGGTCGGTCTTGCGGGCGGTTTAGGTCTGGCGATTCTGACGCTGGGTTTTGGCTTGGAGCCAAGTGCCCCTGCGGTAGATGTTATTTTGATCATCATGTCGGTGGTGACCGCAGCCTCCACCATGCAAGCGGCAGGCGGTATGGACTGGTTGGTACATCATGCCGGTAACCTGATGCGTCGTAACCCTCGTTACATCTGCTTCCTTGCGCCAATGATCACCTGGTTGATGACCATCATGGCGGGTACCGGTTACACCGTATTCTCTACCCTGCCAGTGATCTCTGAAGTGGCAAAAGAAATCGGCGTACGCCCGTCTCGTCCACTGTCAGCGGCTGTTGTTGCTTCTCAGGTCGCAATTTCAGGTTCACCGATTTCGGCAGCCATGGCGGCGATGATTTCCATCATGGAACCTATCGGCGTGAGCTTCCTGCAAATCATGGCCGTGTGTTTACCAGCCTCTTTTGTGGCAGCCATGGTCGGTGCACTCATTGCTTCTCGCCAGGGTTGTGAACTGAAAGACGATCCTATTTACCTTGAGCGTCTGCAGCAAGAGCACAAAGACAATACTGAAGCGGCTAACCATACTCTGACGTTTGACCCTCGTGCGAAATACTCTGTATTCCTGTTCTTGCTAGCAACGGTGGCTATCGTCATTTACGCAGCGTTCCCATCACTACGCCCTGCGTTCCCAGACGGCGGCATGATGTCAACGCGTGATATCATCATCGTGTCTATGTTTGCTGTAGCCTGTTTGATGGTACCGGTATGTAAAATTCACCCTGACGTGATTATCCGTACTTCTACTTTCCGTTCAGGCATGAGTTCTGTGGCCGTTATTCTGGGTATCGTGACAATGGGCTCAACCATGGTGAACGCCCACTTACCTGAAATCAAAGAGTTTGCGGGTACATTGCTACAGTCTTACCCAATGCTGTTGTCTGTTGTGCTGTTTGGTACCTGTACGCTGCTACTGTCACAAGGTGCAACCACACCATTGATCATTCCATTGGCGCTAAGCCTGCAGGTCCCACACTGGGCAATCCTGGCTTCTTTTGTTGCGGTAACCGGTGTATTCGTACTGCCAACTTACCCAACCTCACTGGCCGCTATCGAGTTTGACGGCACGGGTACCACACGTATGGGTAAGAACATCTTTGACCACCCATTCTTGCTACCGGGTCTGGTGGGTGTGGTTGTCGCGACGCTGTTCGGCTTCATCTTGGCGCCAATGGTCGTGTAACCCCTCAGCTAATTACCTGAACGCATGTAAAAACAACATTAAAAAGGCCACCCAATGCGGTGGCCTTTGTTTTAGAGGGGACTCAGAGCAAAGCTATAAGTGCTTACTTTCATCACTGGCCAATTGCTGCAAGGCCTGCCATACCTGCTCACCGGCCGGATGCAAGCGCGCCTGATAGCGATAAGCGTAATAAGCAATCGGCAAACGCAAATGTGACTCACCAATGATTGCCACCTGCCCGCTTTTCAATTCTTCATGGATCGAATAATCCGGCAGCCACGCCACCCCCACGCCTTGTAAGACCAACTTTTTCAGCAAGTCCGTCATGGATGATAAGAAGACCGCATTGAGATTCACTTGATCACGCACCGCTTCCACCTGCCGCCCCATGTAAGAGCTCGGGCTGTACGCCAGCCACGGCACCGGATCATGGCCATTCAACTGAAATTGCGGGCGGCCATGGGCATCACACACGCACACCGGCAACAGTTCCGCCTGACCAATCAGCAAAGACTGGTACGGTGGCAAACGTAACAGATCATCATCAAACGCCAACAGCACATCACAACCGCCTTCTTGCAGTTCTTCAATGGCGTCATCCACGTCAATCGCTTCCACGCTCAATAAAGGTTGATGTTTACCTGCCAATAAAACCGGTTGAATCGAAGGGACTAGACTGCTGGCCAATGAGTGTGCCGCCGCGACACGGACAATGTTGCCGCCCAGTTTAGAGAGATCGGATAACTGGCCGATCCCGTCCATCATCTGATTCATCAGGGTACGGGCAGTAATGCGGAACAAGCGGCCACTTGGGGTTAAGGCCACGGGAGTTTTACTTCTGTCGATCAGCTCAGCACCTACCATGTGCTCTAAGGCTTTGATCCGACGGCTGAATGCGGGCTGTGTAACATTGCGCATTTCGGCCGCCAGGGAGAAATTTCGCACCTCGGCCAGTGCGAGAAAATCTTCCAGCCATTTACTTTCTATGTTCATACACTGCAAGCGAAAAGAAAAAATCCAGTATACCGCTGAGAAAGCTATCAGCAGACCGATTTCAAGCTCGCCAGATCACACTTTCACGCTTTGCTCATACCGATTCGGCATCACCACCTCAACAACGGCATTTCTCAACACGCTTGCCGAAGCCTATAGTAAACACAACTTAAAAATACTTTTAGGAACAATAAGATGAGAAAGAAACTCGGCATTCTTGGCGGTATGGGACCACTCGCCACCGTGGAGTTTATGCAGAAGATTATTGCCCGTACGCCGGCGCATAATGACCAGCAACATATTCCCATGTTGGTGAGCAATAATCCACAGATCCCCGATCGTACTGCGTTTCTGATCAGCAATGGCGAAGACCCATATCCAGCGCTAAAACAAGGCATGGAAGAGCTAGAAAACGCGGGAGCGGGTTGCATTGTCATGCCATGTAATACCGCCCACTACTGGTACCCGCGTTTAAGCCAGCAGTGCAAGGTGCACACTATCAGTATTATTGACAGCGTGGTGCAGGAAGCGGTGAACCGAGGCTACAAGAAAGTCGGCATCATGGCGACGACTGCGACCATGCAAACACAGATGTACAAAACCAAATTAGCCCAACAACAGATCACGGTTGTAGAGCCAAATGACGAGCAGCAAGTCGCTGTTATGGAAGGCATATATGCCGTTAAGGGTGGCCATGTCGAGCAAGGCAAACTGGCGATGCTGCCGGTATTTGAATCCTTGCTGGCACAAGGGGCGGAAGCGGTGATTTTAGGTTGTACCGAGATCCCGGTTGCGTTGGCAGAACAAGCCTACCACCAGCCACACCTGTGTTTAGATTCTCTCGATATTCTTGCCGATCAGTGCATTCAATGGGCCACGGAAGATGCCGTTGACCTGGTCGCATAACAACAATGTAAGCGCTTAACTGACGCATTACGCAAACCTTTCCTGTCTTTCCTTTCAGTCCTTTGTAAGGGGGCGATATTGTCTCATGAGGCCGGCCAACCAGCCTCAACGGGACATATCGCTCTTTTTTTTGCCTGTCACTTTTCTCTCGCCCCCCTTTTCCTTTCGCTCACTGCATTGACTTGTCGTGTGCGATGCCGAATGCGTTATTCACACTTCTGACAATATAAGCAAAACTAATAGTTTTCATCATTTTATCCTCTGTTTTTCAATTGCAGAGCCCACGCAATCTATCTGTTCTCGTCTTCCCATACAGTAATAGCCACGAACATAACGCTGTTGCTGCTCCCCCTATTCCGTCACTCAAACATGATGCGGCAATGCTTCGACCCTATTTCACGACTTTGTATTTGAACGATAAAAGGCCGGCTCCCGGAAGGGAAAATGGCAAGGAGAAAAACCATGATTTTACTGGAAACGTGTTTATTACTTGGGGCCATTATCCTGGCTGCCCGACTGGGCGGGATCGGGGTCGGTCTGGCAGGTGGCTTAGGGATGGCCATCGCCGTCTTTGTGCTGGGTCTGCCACCGGGCGACATTCCTGTCTCGGTGATTTTGATCATCATGTCCGTGATTCTGGCTCTGTCTGTCATGCAGCAAGCAGGCGGTATGAGTTATATGGTGAACATGGCGGAGAAAATGCTGCGTAACCACCCGAAGCACATTAACATTTTGGCCCCTGCGACCACCTTCATTCTGACCACGCTCGCCGGTACCGGTTACACCGCGATGTCTGTATTGAACGTGATCCAGCAAGTGGCGAAAGAAAACGGTGTACGTCCGAGCCAGCCGCTCAGCTCTGCCGTTGTGGCTTCACAAATCGCCATTACCGCGTCTCCGATTTCGGCTGCAACCGCTGCAATGTACGTGGTGGTTGAGCAAATGGGGGTTTCCTTCGGTGCAGCACTCAGTGTGATCATGCCTGCCGCCCTGTTTGGCACAATTGTCGCGTCAATCATTGCCAGCCGTCAGGGGTGCGAACTAAAAGATGATCCTATTTTCCAAGAGCGCGTGAAAAAAGGCTTGGTGAACTTCACCCCTGAAGCGCAAAAGCATCAAGAGCCAACATTGGCCGCGAAGCGTTCTGTGTGGCTATTCCTGGCGGGCGTGATTTTCATCGTCGCACTGTTGCTGTTTAAACCAATGATTGGTCATGATCTGGGTTCGCGTGACATCATCGTGATTGTGATGCTACTGACCGGCTTTATCACAGCCATGGTGTGTAAGGTTGAACTGACATCTATCAAGAAAGCGCCAATTTTCGCCGATGGCGCGGAAAGTCTGGTGGTGATTCTGGGTATCGTGTGGCTAAGCTCCACCATCATTGGTGTGCATATTCCAGAAATCAAAGAATTGGCGGGCGATCTATTGAGTGAGTACCCGGCACTGTTAGCCGTGGTCTTCTTCGGCACCTCTGCCCTGTTGTTCAGCCAAGGCGCAACCAGTGCACTGCTGGTACCGATTGCCGCCTCGTTGAATGTGGATCCGGTCACCATTCTGGCCAGCTTCGTGGCTGTGAGTGCGCTGTATATGACCAACATCTACCCGACAACCGCCTTTGCCATCGCGACCGACGATACCGGTTCTTTCCTTGATAAGAAATGGAACGGGTCTTACATCATCAACCATCCCTTCTTCTTACCGGGGATGATCGGTATTGTTGCCGCAGTACCGTTTGGCTTCGTACTGGCGAATATGGTGTTGTAATCCCCAAGCCGCACAACCCAAAGTGCATCCGTATGTTTAGACGCAAACTGTATAGACACAAACGGTGTAGAAAACGTTATTAGCAAAACTGATAGGCATCAGGTTGATTATCCTTCAGCAACCTCGGTGCCTATTCTCTTTTTGACTCTGTTTTTTGGGGGCTTATGCTTTTTTACGCAGCTGATCCGTCAGCGCACGATTATCCAAAATCACTTTGCGCCTGTCGATACACAGCTTGGCATCACGCCCATGCCGATTGCACATAGCTCAGCAGATCCGTCCACCATATCGCACCGTTATTGGCCCAAAATGTTTTGGCTAACCACTGCGGATGTTGTTCCAGCAATAACTTAATTGCCATGCTCATCGACACCAGTACCACCATCGGACGAATAAACTTACGACCACGGGTGACGACCACTTTGGCGCCCATGCGCGCGCCCATGAAACCGCCTGCCGCCATAGCCAAGCCCACTTCCCAAATCGGCAAACCCGCCATAATGAACAGCAGCAATGCGGCAAGGTTCGAGGTAAAGTTCAGCACCTTGGTACGTGCCGTGGCTTCAACAATGCCTAACTGCGCAATCAGTACAAAACACACGGTAAACAGTGAGCCGGTCCCCGGACCGAAGAAACCGTCGTAAAAGCCCACACCCACGCCAACGGTTAATGCAAAGCCAAGCTCTGACAATTTCGGCTCACCGCCGCCGGTCGTGTCCGATGGCACAAACAAAAAATACAAGGCGATAGCAAACAGCAATACGGGGATCAAATTAGTCAGAATGCCGGCATCAAGCACCTGCACTAACGTCGCCCCCAGTAACGAGCCCACGAACGTACAAGCAATGGCAATCCGCATGTCGCGTAAATTCACCAAGCCATTACGCACAAAGTACAGCGCCGCCGAAAAGCTGCCGAAAGAACTTTGCAATTTATTGGTTGCGAGTGCCTGTGTGGGGGGAATGCCTGCAGAGAGCAACGCAGGGACGGTCAACATACCGCCGCCCCCAGCAATCGCATCAATAAAGCCGGCCAGACTGGCGACTAAAAACAGAGAACCAATGATTTCCCAAGACAATTCCATCTCTTACAACCAAGCAAAACGAACAATGGTGAATACAACAACGGCTTCTGCCTCCGTACATACTCATGACTATGTACATGGCTATGTGCATGTTCATGAACAAGTGCGAGAAAATGACAAACGAGCGTTGGTGCGGCTAAAAAGCGCTTAGGATACGGATAGAATGAAAAATGGAAATAAAAAGATGTGAGGAAAAGCATTTCACTACGCGACTGAAGAAAAATCAGGCAACAGATGCTGATTCATTCACCAGCATCATTATCGGGCCAATGCTGCATCAGGGCTGATTACGGCAGGTTTCGGCGAGCAAGGTAAATTGAACCATCAAATATCGGACAAACAAGCTATCTAGCCCCTGCACATCCAACGCTTTTTGCATGCACGCCAACCATGCCTGCTTTTCGGCCATGCCAAAGGTTAAGTGTGTCCAATCTTCAGGGGGAGTATGCGTCGATGACGGTGTCTGCCCGGCCATCCAAGCTTGCAGAAACATCGCCAATTTGGCTTTCGCGTCCGTTAAGTCTTCATCGTATAGCAAGCGAATCTTTTGCGCTTCCGGCAAGGTATCCATCGCGTGATAAAACCCTTCCACCAATGTTGCTATACCCTGCTCGCCACCCATTTCTTGCAGGAGTTGTTCCCCAGGTGCAAAAGCGGGAATGTCGCGATGGATAACCGAAGAAATATCAGAAAAGTCAGGCTGCATAAGTCCATGCTCGCTCTATCACAGTGGCCATACACGTTATGCCTAACTCTAGCGTGCCAACACCATCGCTGCTGTCACAAAAAAGAAAACCCTCTTAAAGAGGGCTATCTTGGTATACGTTAAAGCTAGCAATTACTGCTTGCGCTGACGACGCATGCCCCAGCCTACACCAGCCATCCCCATTAAGAACAGACCCAGTGATGCAGGCTCTGGTACCTCAGGTGGACCATTTGGACAATCACGAGTAAGACCCGCTAATGCATTCGGACATTCCGGGATTTCTTGATACGCTTTATCGCTATCACCCCCGAAAACCGACTGACCTCGAATACCCACTGTCACAAAATCATTGAGTGACAAGCCTAAATCGGCAATATCAAACGACACGTCATAATACCAATCACTCAATGGCGAACCCTGACTACCAATCCGTAAAATGACATCAAAAGGACTGACTGGCACACCATTAAAGTTACACCCAGGCCCACAAGCGCTTGAATTAAAAAATGTATTGGTTGGTGCACTGGCGGTACTGCCATCCCGCGCTAATGCGCTAAAGTTCATTAAATCCAAATTACCGGCGGTGTATTCCGTTGCACCATCAGTGCTAAACGCAATACCCAGAATATCGGCATCGGTTTGTGGCACCGAAATATCAAAGGTGAAACGTCCTGGCGTATTGTCATTAATTGTATAGGTGTAACCTGCAGTTGGTGCATCGGTATCCAACCAACTTGTGACTTCGATTTCTCCAGCACTGACGCTGCTTGCCATTATGCTGCCACACAATGCTAATAAGGAGAGAGGGGTGGAAATTTTCATTATTTGCTCCTTCAAAATTTATACTTATGTGTCTTGGTTTTTATATGAAGCAGCTATCATGCCAATAATCTTGGCACCAACATATCAACCACTTGCCATAAAAACACAGATACACACATTACTTTGATGTAATAAATTCTGACACTGACTCAGCAAAACATAGCCTATCGCCACGGGTATGCCATCAATAATGAAAACACGTATGGCGAGCATGTCGTATCAGGGTGTTTTCTGCCCTTGCCCTCGCCAATCATTCATATATTGACCTGGCCCGATGACATTCACTGTTAAATTTTCTGACACTCAACATCCACCATTAATGATATTGTTATCACTAGCAATTCGAGAACAAAAAAATAACCCTGCAAAACAAGGCTATTTTTGTTTTCATTATGCAACTCAATCGGTCAACCTCTCGCGATGAAACCGATAGGCCGCTCTAAGAAACGTATATCGGCCCACCAAATGAGGTCACAGGCGGCACTTCGCCGGTGTATTTCTCGACGTTCACCACCACCGTATTCGCACTGGTCGCCTGAGCGAGCTCCGAGGTACCAATATCCATGGTGAGGGTATTCGGATCACCATAGGTATCTATCGCGCCGACCTTTTCACTCAGTGGGCCATACCATGCCCCTTCGTAAATCCGTATAACCCCTGGCGGGTAATTATCTTCCACCACCGCACCGGCTAACAACTGGCCACGATCATTAAATACCCGCACTAAATCACCATCTTTGATCCCTCGCGCTTTGGCATCTTCCGGGCTCATGTACACAGGTTCACGATCTTGCACCGTGTAGGTGGCACGGAACGCATCTGACTCACACATCTGCGAGTGCAAACGCTTATTGGGGTGACACGATTGCAACCACAACGGGAATTTGTCCGAACCCGGCCCACCGTGAGAGCGTTCCGCTTTCTCAAACCACATCGGGTGACCTTGGCAATGCTCATACTTGTAGCCCGCAATTTTACGGCTGTAAATCTCGATAAAGCCTGACGGTGTCCCTAGCGGATTAATTTCCGGATCTTCGCGGAATTTGGCGTGACTGGTGTAATTCTCACCCGGCCCAAAATCAAACCAGCCTTTCTCATCGGCCCAGAAGGTATCAAAATCAGGCATTTCCGCTTTCTCTTTGTTGGCTTCCTTACAGCCATCGTACAGCGAGCGGATCCACTGGCGTTCATCCATTCCACGGGTAAACTCTTTACTGCGATTGAAGCGACGACAGAAGTCAGTGAATATCGCAAAGTCAGTGCGGGACTGATACATAGGATCCACTAACTTGTGCATCGCCAAAATACCGGTACCCGAATAGGCGCCATACAGATCAATATCATCCCGCTCATACTGGGTACAAGCTGGCAACACGATGTCAGAGAAACGGCATGTTGCCGTCCAAGCAAAGTCGATGGTTACCACGGTCTGCAATTTTTGGAAGGCGGTTTTCATCCGGTTACGGTTTTGGTGGTGATGCCATGGGTTACAACCACTGACCACCAGCATTTTGGTATCCGGCAAAATCACTTTACTGCCGTTGTAGTTGATCTCTTTGCCAGGCTCTAGAATGGCATCGATCCAACGGGCAACCGGCATGGTTTTGCTGTATCCCTTGTAATCGTTATTGTCCCAAATGGGCTTCATGCCTTCATCTAAGTTACGCGGGAAACCACCAGGCCCAGCAGCCCCTGTCGGTGGGATCCCCACCCCACTGTAATGGTGGGAGTAAGAAATTCCCCCGCCCGGTAGACCTATCTGCCCCAACATGGTCGCAATGACGGCCCCCATCCAGTACGGTTGTTCCCCATGCTGCTGACGCTGTACCGCCCAACCAAAGATCAGTTGCGTGCGACCTTTGGCCAGCAAACGGGCAAAGGCACGGATATCATCGGCTTTCACGCCACAGATTTTCTCCGCCCATTCCGGGGTTTTCTCCACTTTGTCTTGGGATTTTCCCATCACATACGGAATGAATTCTTCAAAGCCTAACGCATAGGTATCAATGAATTTTTTGTCGTACAGCTCTTCGGTATACAGGGTATAGGCGATCCCCAGCATGAACGGCACATCGGTTTGTGGATTAACGTACTGATGATCACACTGCAAATAGTTCTGGGTTTTGGATTTGACCGGATCCACGCAGATCACTTTGATCTCACCCTTGGCGACTTTGTCTTTGAGCTGTTCGTAATACATGTAGGAATCATGGGTTTCCGCCTGCCACCCCACCTGGGTATTTTTCAGCGGATCGTTCGCCCACCAAATCACGGTGTCGCTGTTTTCCAGGATCAACGGCCAAGAGGTACCTTGCGCATACACCTCGGTAGAACCCAACACATACGGCAAAATGGTTTGTCCGGCACCGGTCGAGTAGTCCCCGACTTTGGTAGTGAAATTGCCGTGCATACCGACCGCACGCTGCATGTGGCTGGTACAGCTCTGGAACTGCCCCGTTTGACGCCAACCGGTCATACCGGCATTGAGCGCCCAAGGCCCGTAATCTTTCTGGATCCGCTCCAGCTCTTTGTAGAACAAGTCCAGGGCTTCATCCCACGTCACCCTTACAAAGCGGTTGTTCCCTCGGGTATCGCCACTATATTTGTGCCGCTTCAGCCAATCGAGTCGCACCATCGGGTAACGCACACGGGACGGGCTATAGATAATGCCTTTGATCCCTTTGAGCATTTCCGTGGGGTACTTATCCCGAGGCAACGGCTCGACTTCCGTCACTTGTCCGTTATAAATTTTGGCGCGGAAGGCCCCCCAGTGGGAGCCTGTCACTTTCCACACCCCATCCGCCGAATACGGCGAAGTGACTTCTTCGGCGGCCTTGGCAACCGAACCTAATAAACTGGGGCCAATCACTGACACGGCACTGGTGGTGGCTAGCCCTTTTAAAAATTTACGTCGACTCAGAGACATCACTTACCTCACTTCGCTTCTTATTAATGGCCGTCTTTTGAAAAACTCGATGAGTGTTTTTGTAGGTATTTCAGAACCAAGGCTTCACTGTCATGATCCAGGTTCACGAATGCCAGCATCCCGTTAAACATCCCCGGCCAGGTATTCGCATCAAAGTGCGCAGGCGCAGGCTGGGTATGACACACACTACAGTTGGTGGTATAGGCCGGTTTGGCTTCCGCCCAAATCTCATCGATATTGCTCAGCAACGATTCTTTTGGCATCCACAACGTGACCGTTACACGCTGCCAGCCTAAGCCGGTCAGATCGTCTTCTTTCTCTTCAAACTTCTGGACCAACGTGTCGCTTTGCGCGGCATCTTTGCTTAGTGCAGCGGTAGGGATATTCAGACCAAAGTCTTCGTTAATCACACGACCAAAGCCTTTGGTTTTACGCCAGCCCGACAATTCGACCTGAATGGCCTTGTCTTTCACTTGCACCACTTTAACTTCCGATGCCGGATTAAGCTGACCGCCATCCACCGTTAGGGCTTCATCTTCAAACATCGGCAGGAAACGCACACTGTAATAGTTGTCGCCTTCACTGAACGACGTACTGTGAGATTTCTGCACCAACTGCTGAATCATGCCGCCCGCTTGCCCCATATCACCCGGCAATTCATGGGCGATCCCTTTATGACAATCCAGACAGCTTTGATCACGCTCGGCCGCCTGCTTCATTTGTGCTTGTGCCAGCGGCGACATTTCTTCCCATTTCATGCTGTCGTAGTTATGACAGCTTTTACATTCCAATGAACCATTGGCGGCAAATCGCGCCCACTCGTGATTAGCGAGTTCAGCCCGTTTTTCTAAGAACTTCTCACGGGTATTAATGGTGCCGAAAATCGAGCCGAAAACCTCTTTACTGGCCTGCATTTTACGGGCAATTTTATCGGTCCAATTGTGGGGAACGTGGCAATCGGGGCAAGTCGCCCTTACGCCTGAATGGTTTGACCAATGTACGGTTTGTTGCAGCTCTTCATACACGTTGTCGCGCATTTCATGACACCCGATACAGAACTTTTCTTGGTTCGTCAGTTCAAGTGCCGTATTGAATCCCCCCCAGAAAATCACCCCGGCGATAAACCCACCGAGGGTTAATACGCCCAAACTGATGTGCACTGCCGGGCGCCAAAACGTCGCCCACAGTTTTTTCAAAAACTTCATCATAGTCGTACCCTGTTTCCTTGTTGGCCAATGGTGTTATCTACGGTCAGCGTCCGTTAACCATGACCCGGTGGCCCCCAGAAGAAGACTTGCATCGCCCATATAAAGAAGCCATAGCCACCCACAATGGCAACCGCGAGGATCGGGAAAAGGAATATGGTGATGAATAGGAAAGAGCGCCATTCGTACTTGGCTCTTTCTTTGTCACTGACTTGTTCTGGCGTATTCATTGCTGACATCCTTTTTTCTTCTTATTCACCCCATCGGCATGATAATTGGGAAAAGAAACCCGCAGCCGATGGGCTACTTGAGCTAAGTATAGTTAAGGATGTCAATTGGACGGAGAAATGAGGGGGCGGAACTGTCGACTAACGCACAGAATAAGAAACGTACAACGGAGAAGGATGGATCAGTGACGTTGGCTGATAACACCAACAAAAAACAGTACCCCAGAACAGCAACCAAAAGCAGTCACAAAAAAGGGATGCACGATGGCACCCCTCTTAGGTCTTGATCTAGGTCTGGATTAGATTACGTTATAACGACGCGCTGTAAATGGTCTGACGCTGTTGGTACAGCTTCAAACGCTGCACAAAGTTGGCATAACGCTGCGAGTTGTGATCCTCCAGCTTCTCAATCGCCACTTCCTGCGCGTTCATTGCCTGATTGAAATCACCCAGCGCCGCATAGGCTGCCGCCAAGTTATCGTAATCACCCGCATCGCCCGTGCCGCTTCGGCTCAGTACCTGTTTGGCCAGTTTCAGGGCGCGTTGACCATCTCGCACTTGCTGATCATCACAGGTCGCATATAACCAAACCAGGTTGCGCTTTGACTCTAAAGAACCACCGTTTGACGCTTCGTTAAACCACTTAATCGCATTGGCACAATCCACTTTGCCATTATTACCCGCACCGGAGGCGTAATACATCCCCAGCTCTACCATCGCACCCACTTCACCTTCGTTAGCCGCTTCGGTGTACCAGTGCAATGCTTGTTGATTATCACGGGGCAACACCTGACCGGCTTTAAACAAATCACCAATCATGGTTTTGACTTCTGGCATGTCCACTGCCGCTTTTTCCAGCCAGTACATGCCTTTTAAAGGATCGGCTTTCAAACCGTTTGAACCTTCCAGATACGCACGACCTAAAAATAGCTGCATGTTTTTATCGCCCTGTTCGGCTTCCAGCTCCACGTAGTTCAACGTCGATAGCAGGTGATGTTCCGGCGCGGTTGTCACAGACGCTTGTGCAACAAAGGCGCTGCACGCCATCACACCAAACACGGTACCACATAGCAGTTTTTTTAGGGTCATTGTTACTGGCATATCGAAGGTCTCTTTCATTGCGTGGTCACTAACTGGGTATGCAATGTAAAGAATGCGTGGTCAAAAAACAACCACGATTAAATACCGAATTGCCGGTTTACGCGGGGAAAAAATACAGGATTAATTGATGTGTCAGTTGCTTAGGGGGCATTATTTTTTCAAAAAAAATGCACAGAAATGAGAGTTAGATCTCATGATATCCGCCAATACTATCAGATATAACTGAATAAGACCTGATCAGGCTTGGCATCACTTGTTTGACCACTCCGGCACCCTTGCCTGATAACTTAGCCGTTCTGGCCTCACAGCAGAGCAACCATATCTCACGGCATAACAGCAATAAGCCGTGATAAATCGTGAACCATAATAAATATCGGCCAAGCTGCTAAGCAGATTGACCGACAGAGGTTAAGGCGAGATGTGATGGCAGTAAGATGCCGAGCGCTTACAGGTTGAGATAATGATCTTCGCCCGCTTCAATATCCTGATCTTCATACTTCGAGGCCGTGCCGTCTAAATCAATGTCCAAATCGATTTGGTTCGGCAGATCCAACAAGGCATCACACACTAACACAATGTCGTACTTGCCTTCTGGCACATAATCCATCGCATAGGTGTTTTCATCGCTCACTTTCGCCGTCATCACTGGCCCATAATCTGAGCCTAAGTCACCGTATTCTTCGGTATCTGATTCATACAGATACACATACGCGTCTTTGGCTGAGGTCACGCACGATGACACATCAATGTCCCCAAAAATGGTTCCCGCTTTGAGGTTATCAACCACTCGGAAGCCTTCACTCTTCAATTGATAGGCCTGCTCAACCAATTGGATCATGCTGCGCAAATCAAACGACATGGTGAACGTGGTTGGCACATCAATATTGATGTTCAATCCTTCGAATTTCAGATCATCGACAATATCCATTTTCAGGTTATCGATAGGATTGCCCACGTACGAATACGGCGTATTCAAAAAGTCCCCGTAGCTCCCCTGCAACACGGACAGCGCCATGGTGGTGTACTCCCCAATTGGCACCACTTGTTCAGCGATAAGATTCACCAAATCCACGCCGGTGATGTCATACAGGTCAATGACGATAAATTTCGGATAACCGTCATTATCAATCGGGATCTCAGAATCCGCCGGTATACACTGGGTTGAGTTCACCGCATACGGATCCGCCATGCTCTTGGTAGTCCACTCCACAATGGTGCCGGCTAAATCGGTTATGTATACCGCATCAATCGCCATACACGCTTGCAGCTGATCCGCATCATTCGGTACTTCTTCAGGCGGAATTGAAACATCCACCGACACTGGCACCGTGCCGGTATCCTGGTTGCCCGTCGCTTCATTGGCCAGAGCAGCCACATCGTCTGAATCACTACACCCCGCCATGATCAATGTGGCGAGCACTGGTAATACGATTTTTTTCATGTCATCACCCCTACGACAATAGATAAACTGGCCTGTACCAAACCAATCTGCTGGCCGCCGAGTGTTTGGTTATGTTTGTTATATGCCGCGATGACGAAAAACAAGGGTCACTCCTCATGACAAAACCTCACTTTCCTTCATGTTGGCAGATGGCCGAATCTGACAATTCAAATTTTAGGCAGGGATAACAGGACAAAAAATTTATCCGCAAGCTAATTAAGTAATGAGAAAAAGATCTTACGATCAAGACGCTTTCTATTCTCACGGGAGGGCTAGACGGCGTGCAGACATAAAAAAAGCCGATCATGATGATCGGCTTTTTGCAGGTTTATGTCAGAGCGTATCAGACGGTGCCGTTAGGCGGGATCCATCTCTAACAGCGTCTGAACATTGGCTTGTGGCTTGGTTTCTTGACCGAAACCACGCAGACCGACAACGTGTACGTGTTCACGATCTTTGAAGATCTTACGTACCAGCTTGTAGGTGGTCCCTTTCTCTGGGCTGATGTTTTCTGGTGCGGCAATCAACAACTGCATATCCAGACGCTCACACAGCTCAAACAAGGTCGCGATAGACTTACCATCCAGACGCGCGGCCTCATCCAGGAACAACAAACGACATGGGATGATGTCTTTACCACGCAGACGGCGTGATTCTTCTTCCCAGCTCTGTACTACCATCAGCAAGATAGCCTGACCGGTACCGATCGCTTCACCCGTCGACAGCGCGCCGGATTCGGCTTGTAGCCAACCGTCTGTACCACGGTTTACTTCAATGCTCAGCTCAAGGTAGTTACGGTAGTCCAGTAGCTCTTCACCAAGAATTTGCGGTGAACGCTGACCCACATCGATATGCGGATTCAGACGCTGGAACAATTTCGCCATCGCTTCAGAGAACGACAGACGCTGGTTACCAAACAGATCCTGATGTTGATCTTGCTGTTCAGACAGACCGTGTAGCAGTGATTCGTGTGTCTCACGCACTTTCACGTTCAGACGTACGCCTTGTACCTGACCGAAGCTGATGTTCTGCAGGCCTTGGTTCAGCAAGCGAATACGGTTCTGCTCGCGCTGAATGGTCTTACGAATAATGTTCGCCACAGAATCTGAGCTTAGTGCCAGACGCTGTTCACGGGCGGTCAGTTCTTCACTCAGACGCGCCAGTTCCACTTCCATCTCTTCAATCGCTTCAACCGGATCGTCGGTACGAATGATGTCGTGACGAATACGCTCACGCAGATGCTGGTATACGGCAATGTAGAACAACACTTTACGCTCTGGACGCGACACATCTTCCGAAGCACGCAGCGCATCGCGCAAGTTTTCGTTGTCAGCAACAGCCAGACGCAAAGCACCCAGTGATTTATCTGACAGAGAACGTAGCTCATCGGCAGACATGTACGCCATTTCACGGCGATGCAAACGACGCTCTACGTCACTTTCACGCGCCAGACGCAGTACCGCACACCAGCCCGCTTTCGCCCTTACCACCAGCTTGCGGATCTCTTGGTAATCTTTGCCCACTTTACGCAGACGTTTTACCAAGCTCTTCATTTCCAGCTCAACCGAGGTGATCGCTTTTTCCAGCTGGCTACGACGAGTACGTGAACTGTGCAGACGCTCATTCAGCTCATCACGGCGCAGACGCGCACGCTCTTCCGCTTCCACGTCAGCACGTACACCCAGCTCTTGCAGTTCGCGTTCGAACTCCTGCACAGTTTCCAGTTTCGCTTGGTGTGAACTCTTCAGAGACGCCATCAGCTGGTTGTACTGGTTAGCCTGTGCACGGCTTTGTGCCAGCGCATCACGGCAACGGGTACGCTCACGCTCAGCCGCCGCCAGTTTGGCTTTCAACTGCTCGTTCAGCTCAGAACTCTTGTTCAGCATGTCGATAGAATCGGCATAGCTGAAGTGATGACGACGTTCAACCAGATCCGCCACAGCGAAGATCTTGGTCTTCAACGTTTGCAGGGTCTGATCCGCTTGCTCGTAACTCGCTTGCAGCGCATCAAACTGCTCAGGGTCAGCATCCAGTGCCGTCACCAAGGTTTCCAGCTCAGCAATTGCTTTGCCATGACGGTCAAGGTAGTTTGCCGCGTCATCCAGTTGTGACAGCTGCTGATCAATTTCTTCAAAACGCGCTTGTAGCGTGTCATCTTCCAGCAGGTTCACCAACGGGTTGATCTTGCCCAGTAGCGTCAGGCCTTCACGCGCCGCAGTAAGCTCGCTGCGTTGCTGCTGTTCATTCGCTTCCGCGTCTGCCAACTGACGTGTCACTTGGTTACGCTTATCACGTGCCACTTTCAGTGCCGCTTCTGGATCGTCGTTGAACGCGACAGCCATGTGCGTTGCGACAAAGCTGTTGAAGCTCTGGTACAGACGCTGCAGTTTCTGTGAGTCAAACGCCGCTTTCGCGTGATCTTCAATCAACTGCTCACGCTCGGCGCGTAGCTGCTCAAGACGCTGTTCACGCGCCGCGCGGCCAAACAATGGCACTTTCGGGAAGCGAGAGTAACGGATCTGACGGTCATTCAGGTGTACACACACCGCGCCGTCCAATTCATCCACATCGAAACCGCTGTCATCAAACGAGTCCGCATCACCTTCAATGATGTACAGATCGTCCGGACAATCATCCAATGCCACCAGCTTCTCTTTAATGCCTTTCAGATCCGGCACCACGATCGCGTGACGCGCCGGGCCGTACATAGCACTGAAGTAAGGGGCATCCGCCAGCGTGATGTCATCGTAGATTTCAGACAGCAGGCAGCCGCCCAGCGTATCCGCCAACGCACGCAGGCGTGAGTCATCGCTGCCACCCGGTTGTGCAAGACGTTCAATCGCCTGTTCCAACTCGGTTTTACGGGTCGCCAATCGATCACGTTTTGCAGACACTTCACGCTCGTTATCCAGCGTGTGCTGCATCGCGTCCATCACAGCCTGACTGTCGTACAGTTCAGACTCTGACTGCTCAGCCAGTTTTTCCAGTGCCTCAGACGCCGCAATCCACGCAGGCGCGGCCGCTTCTAGCGCACTGATTTGTGATGTGTACTGCTGCTCTTGACGACGCAATTCATTACGCTGCTCAACCAGCATGTCCTGATCGTGCTCAAGGGCTTCCAGTGTCGCTTCGTGACGCGCTTGCTCTTCCGCCAACGCCAATTCGCTATCCACGGTCACCGCGAAACGCTTGGCATAGGTCTCTGCCAGTTCAGTGGCCTGACGCTGGTTACGCACCGCACGTTCCAGATCACGGTACTGCGCTTTTAGCTGCTCGCTACGCTCAGTCACGGTCATCAACTGACGGGCATGGCTGATCAATTCACGGGCTTTCTGACCTGCTTCACCACGGGCAACGGCACCGGCAATGGTGGTCACCAGTTGCAGACCTTTCTCAAACTGCTGCGCCGCTGCCGACGACATATCCAGTTTGTGCTTCAGTGCCAACAACGCGGTGGTTTGAGTATCCTGCTCTTGCTTCAGCTGCGCCAAATAAGGCACGGCTTTGTCAGCCAGTAGCTGATAATCACCTGACAGTTCACGGGCTTTTTCCAGCGCCTGTACCGCCTGCTGGTATTGCAGGGCACGGGTTTGCTGCATATCCAACGCTTGTTGGTAGTCCGCAAGCTGGGTTTTCAGGCTGTCGACTTCTTCTTCGGTCAACAACGCTTGTTCTTCGGCCATGGCCAGCTGTTCGGCGGCTTCTTCTACCACCATCACTTGCTCTTCCAGACGCTCTGTCAGCTCTTCCAGATCTTCACGGTAACGTTCGATCTTCTCTTGCTGACGGACAGCGGTCTGTACCAATTGCAGGTGATCCGACGCAGCCTGATGATCTTGCTCCAATGCACCTTCGCGCTCGGTCAACTCATCCAGCTCTGACGTCATGTTCTTCATTGACGCTTGCTGATCGTCCAACGTCTGGCGTGAACCCATCAGCTCACCGCGCAAGCTCAGCGTTTGCTCCAGCTTGTTACGGCGTTCGTTGGCATGACGCATGTAGTCGGCGGCCACGTAGTTAGTGGCTTCGGTGATCAGGTGTTTAAACAGATCACGGTCGCTTTGCGTCAGTTTGATCGCTTCCAGCGTCATGCGGTTTTCACGCAGTGCCGCTTCCATATCCTGGAACGCTTTCTTCACGCCGCTGTTGTGTGGCAACAAGTAGTCACGTAGCGAGCGGGTAATCGCACTGGAGATACCACCGTATAAGGAGGCTTCAATCAAACGGTAGAATTTGGCACGGTCAGTGCTGTTGCGCAGTTTCTTTGGCAGAACACCAAATTCAAACATTTGCGCGTGGTAATCGGTCACTGAGTTGAAGGTTTTGAATACCACCCCTTCATAATCAGCCGCGATCACGTCTTTCACTTCGTTGATCTGACGCACACGTGCCTGATTATCAGACAGTGTTTCCACCAACACATCGGTTGGTTTCACGTGCGATGGCAGACCCTGAATAATGAACGGTTTAATGTCCACTTTCTTATCACGACCCGCCACTTGCTGCAGACGTACTGCAAACACGATGCGCTGGTTACGGGAGTTCACCACATCCAGTGCAGAGTAACAGGCACCCGGCTTTAACTTACCGTGCAGACCTTTGTCGCGAGAGGCATTCGAGCTGCCCGCTTCAGTGGTGTTACGGAAGTGCAACAGGCTCTGATCGGGGATCAGTGAGGTAATGAAGGCGGCCATGGTGGTCGATTTACCGGCACCGTTACCCCCTGACAGGGTGGTGACCAAGTTATCGATGTCAAAGGTACGGGCAAAGAAGCCGTTCCAGTTGACCATGGTCAACGATTGATACTTACCGCGTTCCATTAGGCAATGCCCTCCTGATCGGCATGGTCATGGTCTTGCTCAAAATCTTGTTCTGCGTCGTCGTTGTCATCCTGCTCATCCAGCAGGCTTGACTGACTTGGGGCTTGTTGATGTACCACCACCGCTTCACCATCACGGATCAGACGGATCTGTGCTTCACGGATATCATCCCCGGCACGGACATCGGCACCAAAACGGAACACCGATTCGCTGATACGGAATTTACCGCTTTCACCAATCGGAATGATCATGCCCAAACGACGCAGACGACGCAGTGAGGTTTTCACTTTGTCGTACAATTTTTCGCGGTCCAAATCGGAACCTGATGCGCGGTTAGTCACCAGCTTCATCAGTTTCTTCTCGTCAGCCAGCGCCATCAGCTCTTCAAACAACTCTTGGTTGGTGAAGATACCTTCGTGGGCCAAACGCTCAGGACTCAGGTAAAGGAAACACAACACTTTACCCACCAACATGTCGATCTCAGCCAGTACAGAACGGCTGATCAACGAGGTTGAACGGGGACGCAGGTAGAAAAAGCCTTCCGGCGCGCGAACCAGTTCCGCGTTGTAACGCTTGTAAAACATCGCCAATTCCTGCTCGAATTCAATCAGCAGGGCATGGTTATCCAAATCTTCGCTGGAGACATGTCGGCCCGAACGAAGAGCATTATCCAGTGCCGGGAAAAGTGGGTTGGCAATCGCCTTGGCCAACTTCTCAGGCATAAATTCTTCAATATTTGTCAATGACATTCGCTTGTACCTTGGCTCCATAGTCATTAATGGCTTCCCAGTCCGGCTGGATGGCGTTGAAATCAGACTCGGCGTAACCCAGTCTTACTGCCTGATCAATCACCAGGCGCGCCAAATCGAAATGCTGGGCGTGTGGGTGCTGAGCCAAATAGTCTTTAAGCAACACACTTAGATTAATCGCCGCACCGGTTTCCTTGTGGGCTTGCAACATCGCCGCGATTTGATCGGCCAGTTGGTCATTCACCAAATCCAGCTCTTCAAATTCCACTTCCTCCGGCACAAAACCGGTCACTTCATCGTCACGCAGCACCAGGGCTTCGTCACGCATATCCAGCAGACGGTCGGCATCGGCGTAGGTCAGTACCCACGGCGCGTCGAAATAGTCCTGTACCGACTGGCGAAGACGCTGGCTAAACGCACGGTTCTTGTCCATGTCGATCGCGGTACGGATAAATTTGTGCACGTGGCGGTCATAGCCGATCCACAAGTCGATGGCTTGCTGACCCCAGTTGATAATGCGGTCTAACTTGGCCTGCAGGTTAAAGACCATACCGTCGACAAAGTCGAGTTCCGGATTGCCCTGCACTTCTTCTTGAATGATCAACAACTGTGTTTGCAGCTGATCACCGGCCGCCTGCAGCGTATCTTGCAATTCACGCAGTGTGCTGGAGGTTTCATTCAACAAGAATTCACAGCTGGAAATCGCCGCACGCCAGTCTTGGTTCAACAGCTCAGCAATGTCTTTCTTCACTTGCTGTTGCTGCTCATCCATGGTGCGCTGGTTCAGGTCGATACGGTCAAAGATCTCTGCCACAGAGTACTTCAACACCGCATGGACATTCTGACGCCAGTGTTTCTCGTCACCGCCCTCTTGGGCAGCGGTCGCGGCTTTGTTAATTTCGTCTGCCACCATCGCCAACTGAATAGAGAGTTTCAGTGTGGAATATTCACGATGACGGGCGTAGTAATCTGTGATCCCCAACGCCAGCGGGCTTAAACGGTAAATACTGGCACCGTCGGTCACTTCACTGGTAAAGCGGGAGATCAATCGTTGGCGAACCAACTCATTTATGGCGTTGTTGGCACGGAAGGCCACGGTTTCTTTCGTCTGGCCGAACATTTCGCTTACGATGCGAAATGCGTCAACCAGCTCACCTTCCCCTAATTCTTCATCGAAACGATCGCTGCTAAGCACCGCGATCGCCAACAGGAACGCCAGCCGTTCAGTTGGCAGGTTAAGCTCAAATTCATGCTGCTTAACCCAGTTCACCAACTCAGGAACGGTCTGGGTTACGTCACTCATCCGTTGTCCTTATTGCTTGTATGCGCGTTGTCTTCAGTGTCGTCTAATGGCCGTTGCGCATAAACATGGATATAGCGTCCTAAAGACAAAAAAGGTTCCTGGCGACATAGCTGTTGCTCCATCGCCAACACCTGTTCAAAACTGTAATCGCCCACCCTGACCGTTTGCATGTAGTCATGGAAGGTTCTCACGCCGGTTTTACCTAAAAGGGTAAAGCCCGCTTCGGTTAGCCAACTATATACGTCTTCCGGCTTAATGCCTTTTTGCGGCTGTAATTTAAAGCGCTTACGGTGCGGCATCCCTTCTTCGATATGGGTCAAGTTGCCACAGATTAAGTTCTTAAACAGCAGCCCGTTATAGTTGTAAAACATCACGGAAATCACGCCGCCCGGTTTCACTTGCTGCAACAGGCAATCAAGCGCCTGTTTCGGATCAGCCAGCCACTCCATCACGGCATGGAACAAAATCAAGTCCACAGGCGCGTCAAGGTGCTGGTCAATGTCCTGCACCGCGCTGTGAACCAGCCGATATTGATCCAGCAAACCATTTTTCGCAATATCTTGCTCGGCCAGCTTGAGCATTTCACTGGAAAGATCACATAACGTGACGTGATGACCCAGTTCAGCAATTTTTTGTGAGAGCTGGCCTACCCCCCCGCCTGCATCGAGAACTTGCAGCGGTTGTTTGTTTTCTAATAGGGCTAAAATTTGCGCCAAATCTTGCCAGACCACCGTTTGCCTAATTTGGCCTTTGCCGGTCCCGTAAATATTTTTTGCAAATTTTTGCGCTAAATCGTCAAAATTTCGATCTTTGATCACGTCGGCTTTACGTTATGATAGCGGTTCTAAAAATATGGCTTATTTTCTCACAAGCGATAGAGGAATAAAGGCTTGTGGTGCTTTTTCAAGCTCAACTGCTGATTTTTCGGACGACATTGCATGTTTGAACTCAAAAAAATTGTCTCGGCATTTTTAATGCCTCTGCCCGCGATGCTGATTATCGGGGTCATTGGCCTGTTACTACTCTGGTTTACCCGCCGTAAAGGGTTGGCGTCAGCCTTTATCAGCTTCGCGTTTCTTGGCATTTTTCTGCTCTCTTTTCAACCGATCGCAACCAGTTTGTTGCGTCCGCTGGAAAAAGCGTACCCGCCGTATGTCCCTGCCGGTAAAGCAGTGGAATACGTGATGGTACTGGGCAGCGGCCACGTCATTGACAGCGCCATGCCGATGACCTCTCAGCTCTCTCGCACCTCATTGATGCGCTTGAATGAAGGCATTCGCATTCATCGTCTGTTCCCGGGATCCAAGTTGATCCTTTCGGGCTACGGCGGCGGTTCGGCCACCAGCCAAGCGCGTATGATGGCAAAAGTCGCACTGGCATTAGGTGTGAATAAAAACGACATTTTGCTGCTGGAAACCGCGAAAGACACCTGGGAAGAAGCGTTTCAGGCCAAATCCGTGGTGGGAGACAGCAAATTGGTCCTTGTCACCTCTGCGAGCCACATGACCCGTGCGATGGCTGAATTCCACGATGTGGGTTTGAACCCGACGGCAGCACCCACGAATTTCTTGGCCAGTAACAAAATCAAGCAACCGTGGGATCGCTACCAGCCTCAATCCAGTTATCTGGAACAAAGTGAGCGATACTGGCATGAAACCATGGGCCGTTGGTGGCGTTCTGTTCGTCATTACATCAATGACAGCCATACCGAAGTAAACGCCTCTTAATCTGGCGCTTTCGCCGCGCATTCTCGCCGTCAACGTCTTTCCTCATCCGTTGGCGGCGATCATTTCCCTTGCTACTGCCCTTCTCTCTTTGCCGCTGTCACGCTCGACAACTCTCCCTCTGCACGCACTCTCACACTCACACCGACGCTGCCGTCGCACATCAAAAAACCTCCCTGGAACATGTACGGGCAATTTGCAAGCAACATGACCACAAACCAGATTGAATTTGGTCAATATACCAGCCTTATTCCAAAATGATTTATTTTGTGCCTTTTTCTTATATTAAAAGTAATAAAAAACCATTCCCGTTTTGCGATCCAAATCATACTATGGCGTCCAGTTAGTGATTAATAAGTCAGTGCATGGACGGGCTGATTTATCGAAAATGTTAGGAAATGTGTCATGCTCCAGATTATCAATATGGCGATCTTCGCCCTGCTTATTGCTCTGCTTTACCGACAACAAAAAGCCGAAAACACCCTGTCTAAGCGCGTCTTCACCAGCTTGGGATTAGGTGTCCTATTCGGTGGTGCACTACAACTGGCTTACGGTGGTGGCAGTGCGGTGATCAGCGACACACTGGAGTACGTTAACATTGTTGGCGCCGGATATGTCAGCTTACTGAAAATGATCATCATGCCGTTGATCATGGTGTCTATCATTGGTGCCATCATCAAAGTCAAAGATTCCGGATCACTGGGCAAAATCTCAGGCCTGAGTATCGGTATTTTGCTGGCAACAACCGCTGCGTCAGCCTTTATTGGCATCATGGTCAGCAACCTGTTTGGTTTGTCTGCCGAAGGTATCGTACAAGGTGCCCGCGAAATCGCCCGTGGTGAGATGCTGGAAACCCGTTTGCACTCGGTTCAGGCGCTATCGTTTGCCGATATGATCATTTCTTTCTTCCCGGGTAACCCGTTTGCCGATTTAGCCGGTAGTCGTCCAACATCGACCATCGCCGTCGTGATTTTCTCCGCCTTTATTGGTGTGGCGGGATTAACGGTGATCCGCACAGAGCCGGAACTGGGCAAGAGCTTTGAGAAGTTTGTGAATGTGGCGCAAGAAGTGGTGCGTACACTGGTTCGCATGGTACTTAGCCTGACCCCTTACGGCGTACTGGCGCTGATGACCAAAGTGGTGGCCGGTTCTAACTATGACGATATTCTGAGCCTGATCAGCTTCGTAATGGCTTCTTATGTGGGTCTGGGACTGATTCTGGTGATGCACTTGGTGCTGGTATCACTGGTCGGTGTCAACCCTATCCGCTACATCAAGAAAATTCTGCCAGTACTGACCTTTGCGTTCACCTCTCGCTCTAGCGCAGGAACCATTCCACTGAATGTCGATACGCAGGTACAAAAGCTGGGTAACGGTGATGCGGTGGCGAACTTCT
The DNA here is from genome assembly GCF_001029435.1 of Photobacterium aphoticum. Taxonomy (GTDB): domain Bacteria; phylum Pseudomonadota; class Gammaproteobacteria; order Enterobacterales; family Vibrionaceae; genus Photobacterium; species Photobacterium aphoticum. Next base: position 127,911 of record NZ_LDOV01000017.1, read on the forward strand.
CGGCTTCTTTCGGTGCCACCATGGGCCAAAACGGCTGTGCGGGTCTGTACCCTGCGATGCTGGCGGTGATGATTGCCCCAACCATTGGCATCAACCCGCTGGATCCTAGCTTTATGCTGACGCTGATTGCAGTGATTACAGTGAGCTCATTCGGTATTGCCGGTGTGGGTGGTGGTGCAACGTTTGCTGCTTTGATTGTACTTTCTGCGCTGGATATGCCAGTGGCACTGGCGGGTTTATTGATTTCCATTGAGCCACTGATTGATATGGGCCGAACAGCCATTAACGTGAGCGGCTCGATGACTGCCGGAACCATCACCTCTCGCCTACTGGGACAGGCAGATAATACCGTGTTTGAGGCGGACAATGACATCATTGCTGCCAACACAGATAGCGCAAAAATGTCATAAGACACCACACATTTTCATACCATGACAAGGTCACCACACGGTGGCCTTTTCTTTTTGGCTCAGCTTGTTATCCCCTTTCCTCTCACCACAAAATTCACATGCCGCCGAACATGAACGGAACATGAATATACCAGTCACGCATTATTCAGTCGGCCTTTGTTTTAATAGCCTCATCAACACGGCAGACCGGACATGATTACCCGACTCGCCGACAGCTAGTACCCAATAACGTATGTCTAAAGCCTCATTGGCTTTACACCGAAAACAGGATAACCACGATGAATAAGCCAAGCGTATTTCTACTGACCGCCGTTCTTGCCCTAGGTCCAACACTGGCGATGGCACATTCTCAGCCTATTGCTTACAACGGCCCAACCAAGATCACCCCAATCCACGAAATTTTGAAAGAAACGAACGTGTTCACTGAACAAGATGTGGTGATGGAAGGTAAATTGATCAAACAACTGACTGATGATACGTATCTCCTCAGCGATGGTAAGAATGAAATCATGGTTGAACTGGATGATGATATCCGACTGGATCAAGCCATTGATGCAAATACTCGCCTACGTGTTTACGGTGAGGTTGACGGCGGCCTGCAACAGCCTGAAGTAGAAATTGAACGTATTCAGATTTTGTAAGCCTTAGCGCACAAATGTAACACTCGCACTAAACCACTGCTTTTTTCATATTGAATTTTTGTCTTTTTGTAATTTTTTACACTCGGCCTAATCCTTTTCAAACAAAGAGGTTAGGCCTTTTTTATGCCCGAATAACACATAAACGATGGCTCTTCTTGGCGGCTCAACCCTTGCCGGTTGAGATTTGATATATAGTTATATCAACACATTGAGAAAGGAGTCGCTCTATGGTCAAGGTGGCATCATCTACAACTCAGCACTCTCATAAGCCCCGCATTCTTTTACTGTCTGACGAATATCCACCGGCAGGTGGCGGTGCTGGTGTCATCGCCAAGCAAGTCGCCCACTATCTCCATCGACATCATTACCCCGTCACAGTAATCAGTGGGGACAGTGGAGAAAAAGAAACCGAGTTCCCGCATATTCTGGTCAAACAACAACGTTTACTGTGGGCCATGCATTATTGGAACACTCTGCGCCAGGCTGACACTTTAGAACAATATGATGTCATTATCTTAAATGATTACCTGTCGGCCTATTTGGCTGGCTTATGCTTACCTGAGCATCTTCTGGCACGCTGTGTGATGGTTGTACATGGGCGAGATGCCTTTTTTTATTTTCATCGCCAATCCAAAAAACACCTCCTTTTTCAATATCAGCGTTACTACGCCCGTACCATTAAATATTGCAAAAAAATCTTACATGTCAGTCAGTACACCCAAAAGCAGTATTTATTGGATCTGCCCGATGCATTCACGCAGATGATCAATGACAAATCTCAGGTTTGTTATGCGGGTATCGACTATCATAAATTCAGTCGTTCCGACGTCCCAACGCCTACCACATTATCCGCTATCCCTCAGCAAAAGCGCGTCCTGCTCAGTGTCTCGCGTCTCACGAAGAGCAAAGGTTATGATGATATGTTGTCTAGCTTTAAGACCTTAGTGACAACGAGCACAACGGATTATCACTGGATCATTGCTGGGGACGGTGATTACAGGGACGAGTTTGAACAAAAAATCCGAGAATACGAACTGGGACAATACATCACGATCACAGGGCACCTCAGCCAACATGAGTTAATCCCTTATTACCAACGTGCTGATTGTTTCTGGTTACTCTCCCATCATGAAACGTGTGGCCTTGTTTATCTGGAAGCTGCATTTTTTAATTTAGCATCCATTGGTTATGACAGAACTGGCGTAAAAGAAGCCATACACCCTGGTATTAATGGCTACTTTTTCTCTCAAAATGACAATTTAGAGTCATTAATTGAAAAATGTATGCAATTAAAGATCACCCGCACACCACATACGATATGTGAAAATTATTCCATTGAATGTTTCGTCAACCATCTCGTAGATCGCCCGGTTCCGACTTCTCATAAACAAAAAAATGAAGCCTTAATACCCTAACTAGTACGGAAAAATCTGTATCTATGGGGTAGGAAATGTATGACCTCAGGCAAATAGCCTGAGTTTATTTCAACATCTCAAAATGGTCTTCCTCCTGTTCTACATATTTTTTTGGGGGGAAGACTGATTAATGAAATTGCATGAAGAAAGGCAAGGATATGTTAGATAAAATACGTGCCGTTAAAGAACGCATTGAACGCTTTCGCTTCCAGTCACAAGCGCATCAAATTCGCAGTATTCAACCGATTCAGTACACGCCAGACCCGAATGTCGCCATCCTCACGATGGTCGGCCATGATACGCTCAACATGTACTTAATTGCCGTTGCTTCGTTTATGCGCCAATTCGGCTATGGCACCATTGAAGTGCTGGATGATGGCACACTGGATGATGACGATATTGCGGTACTTACGCGTATTATACCGCTCGTACGGATCACCAAAGCTTGCGACATCGAAACCCACGGCTGCCCGACCTATTCATCCTGGAAACGCCTTTTCCGTGTGCTCCAGTTAGTAGAAAATGCCTACGTGATTCAGCTCGACAGCGATATTGTCGCGATGAAGCCGCTGACTGAAATTCATGAAAAAGTAAAACATAATCATGGTTTTGCTGCAGGAAGCGCTGCATGGCCGGAACCGGTGGATGTCCATTTCCTTGACGGCATTGTGAAGCAGTGGAATAACAACCACGTACAGAGTTGTGCTGAACGCATCTTCAAACACTTGGACTACTTTAAAGGCGGCACACGGTATTTACGGGGCTGTGCTGGATTTTGTGGGTACCCTAAAGGATCATTTAACCTCGATCAGATTTGTGCCTTGTCCAATGAAATTGCCAGTCACATTGGGGCGGAAAAATGGGCTTCTTGGGGCAGTGAACAAACCGCGACCCTCTGCTTACTGTCAAAAAGCGAAAAACCAAGCATTCTTCCTTGGCCGCACTACCAAAACTTTCTGTTCCCCACCAGCAATGAACCCACCGATGCAATGAAACTGATCCATTTCATTGGCAGTAACCGATTCAAACGCAACGACTACCGTAAACTCGCGCAGCAGGTCATCAACAATCAGCCTATGTGCCCGGAGGCCCAACGCTCAGCCCCGCTCCTGAACCGGATCAGCAATGCATTGCCATAGTGAACCGCTACGGGCTGAGCCTACATGTGACCAGACCTAACACGCACCGACAGACATAAAAAAAGCGGCACTGATGTGCCGCTTTTTGAGGAATGATTATCGCCTTCTCAGCAATAACAAGGTCTGTTAATCAGACTTAGCTGACTAACTGTCGAACTTTTTCCAGATCTTCTGGTGTATCAACACCTGCCGGTGGCGCATCAATCGCGACATCCACATGGATTTTCTCGCCGTACCACAACACACGCAGTTGCTCCAGTGACTCGATTTTCTCCAGTGCACTTGGCTCCCAGTTGATGTAGGTATTGATAAAGCCCGCACGGTACGCATAAATACCCACATGACGTAGCAGGTTACGGTGAATTTCCTGCGGACGCTTGGCAAAGTTATCGCGATCCCATGGAATCGATGCACGGCTGAAGTACAGCGCGTAGCCGTCTTTATCCGTCACGACTTTTACTGCGTTCGGGTTAAATACTTCATCGGCGTGATCAATTTCGACCGCCAGTGTCGCCATCGGAGCGACACTGTTTGCCAAATTATCCGCCACCTGACGAATAATGGTTTCCGGGATCAACGGCTCATCGCCCTGCACGTTCACCACAATGTGATCCGCTGGCAATTGGTATTTTTCCACCACTTCAGCCAAGCGCTCTGTGCCTGATTCATGATTCGCACGGGTCAAACATACTTCACCACCAAAGCCTTTTACCACGTCGACAATGCGCTGATCATCGGTCGCAACAATCACTTGTTGTGCACCGGCTTTGCTTGCCTGCTCGTACACCCACTGCACCATCGGCTTACCACCGATATCCGCCAGCGGTTTACCCGGCAAACGGGTTGACTGGTAACGGGCTGGAATAATGACGGTAAATGACATTATTTCACCTCATCCGAACTTAACGTACGCGCTTCAGGCTCAAGCAGAACCGGAATGCCCTCTTTGATTGGGTATGCGAGACGATCAAACTTGCAGATCAACTCATTTTTCTCTTTATCAAAGTTAAGCTTGCCTTTACATACTGGGCAAGCAACGATTTCAAGCAGACGATGATCCATATTCTTCCTTCACCTTAATTATCCGGTTAATCAAACGCTCAGCCTGCTCTGGCGGTAACACAGCATCAACCGGTAGATACCACCAATTTGGCAGCGCGAAAGTGTGGCATTTCACCGCATCTTTCTCAGTCATGAGCAAATGCTGTCCGCGTGCAGACAGCTGATGTAATTCTTGTTCGGAAAACGCTTTGTGATCCGCAAAAGGCTGGCACACCACCGGCTGTACACCCAATGATGCCAATGTATTAAAAAAGCGGGGAGGATGCCCAATCCCCGCCATGGCAACCACGTCACCGTTCAGTGTGTTCGCCTCACAGCGCGCCCCTGACTGCAGGTTAATCAGGGCTGATGGCGCTAAATGCATCGGAATTTCTCCGGCTTGCGCGTCACCTCCATTGCAGATCAGAAAATCCACCTCTTGCAGGCGCTCACAGCCTTCACGTAAGGGGCCGGCAGGGATCAATTGTTGGTTACCAAAACGGCGCTGACCGTCAATCACCACAATTTCGATATCACGGGCTAAGGCGTAATGCTGCAGGCCATCATCGGTGATGATCACATCCACCTCAGATTCCAGCATCGCCACCGCATCAGCACGTACGGGTGAAACGGCAACAGGCACTCCTGTGCGGCGGTAGATCAAAACAGGCTCATCACCCGCCTCGGCCGTGGTACTGCTGTCGGTCACACGGTACGGGTAATGTGGCGCTTTAGCACCATACCCACGTGAGACCACGCCCGGCTTGAGCCCTTTGGCCAGCAGTTGTTCCACCAGCCAGACCACGACGGGGGTTTTACCATTGCCGCCAGCGGTAATATTCCCGACCACGATAACCGGCACTTTGGCGCGATAAACGGCTTTCTGACCGGATTGATATTGCTGGCGGCGGCGACGACTGATCAAGCCAAACAGCTTACTCAGTGGCCATAGCACGGGAGAGAGAACCCACCCGAGCGGATGGGACTCGAACCACATTTTTTCAACGATGGAGGCCATTACTCACCAAATTGAATGCGATGAAGTTGGGCATACGCACCGTTCTGGGCGATCAGATCGGCATGAACACCACGTTCGATGATCTCACCGTCATCCACCACCAAAATTTGGTCTGCGTTTTCAATTGTCGACAAGCGGTGCGCAATCACCAAGACCGTACGGTCTTTCTGCAGTTCATCCAGTGCCGACTGAATCGCACGTTCTGATTCAGTATCCAGCGCGGAAGTCGCTTCATCCAAAATCAGGACAGGGGCATCACGCAACAAGGCACGGGCAATTGCAATACGCTGACGCTGACCACCAGACAAGCTCACACCGTTCTCACCAATTACCGTGTCTAGACCATTGTCCATGCCATTAATGAAGTCCATAGCGTGGGCCAGTTTAGCGGCTTTTTCAATGTCTTCTCGGCTGTAACGATCACCACTTGCATAAGCAATGTTGTTCGCGATGGTGTCATTAAACAAATGCACGTTCTGCGATACCACGGCCACTTGCTCACGCAGGTTCGCTAATTTGTAGTGGCAGATATCATGCTCATCAATCTCAATGGTGCCGGAATCGATGTCGTAGAAACGGGTCAACAGGTTTGCAATGGTACTCTTACCCGAGCCCGAACGACCCACTAAAGCCAGCGTCTTACCGGCAGGCAAATCAAAACTCACATTACGCAATGCAGGTGCATCTTTGGTTGGGTACGTGAATGTCACGTCCTTCACCTTGATATCGCCTTTTACGCGTTCTGCTTCATGTTCACCGTGATCTTTCTCTGTTTCCAGTTCCATCAGGCTAAACAGTGTCTGGCACGCAGCCATACCGCGCTGGAATTGAGAGGTCACGTTAGTCAGTGCTTTCAGTGGGCGCATCAAGCCGAACATAGAACCGAAGATCAGCGCGAACGTACCTGGCGTTAGCGACTCACGAAGACTGTCAGTATTGGCAAGGATCAACACCACAACCAGTGCCAATGACGCAATCACCTGAATAACCGGGTTGGCAATCGCCTGCGCAGACACCAACTTCATGGTCTGCTGACGCATGCGGTTGCTCACTTGCTCAAAACGTTCCTGCTCAATCTGCTGGCCGCCGTAGCTCAATACCACTTTGTGGCCTTTTAGCATTTGCTCAGCAGAAGAGGTCACCGAACCCATCGCGTCCTGCATATTCTTTGAAATGCCACGGAAACGCTTAGAGACAATGCGGATACTCACGGCCACAACCGGCGCAATCACAAGCAGGATGGCAGACAACTGCCAGCTGTTGTAAAACATGATGGCCATCAGGGCGATAATGGTGGCACCTTCACGTACCAGGCTCACCAAGGCACTGCTGGTTGCCGACGCCACTTGTTCGGAGTCGTAAGTAATGCGGGAAAGTAACTTACCGGCGGATTCTTTATCAAAGAAGCCCACAGGCATTTTCATGAAATGATTGAACATCTGACGGCGCATGCTCATGACGACATTGCCAGATACCCAAGAAAGGCAGTAGGTAGAAACGAAGCCGCTGACACCACGCAGGATCATCAGACCCAATAGGTAAATCGGCATCATGGCGAGGAAGTTCGACTCAATGCTGTCTATCCCACCAAAGCTCTCATCCATTAGCGGTTTAATCATTGAAAGCATCAGCGCATCACTTGCGGCGTTAAGGATTAAGGCGACCACAGCTGCAGCAAGTCCGGTTTTATACAGACTGATCGACGGCCATAAGCGCTTAAACGTTTCCCAAGTGGTTTGATCGTTGGGTTGTGTCATGGAAACCATTATTTCTTGAAGTCAATGTTTCACATTCTACTCGTTTCGCGCCAAGGCACCAAATAAGTTCACCGATCCTTTTTCTAATCTGCTGGTTTTTCAGCCGCTTTTTCATTGATCCCCTCCCTCCTCTTCGTCAGCCCATCTAACCACGCCATCCATGACGGACTCGCTGACAACGCTGCGGATCGGTACCATGCGGCTCTTTTGTCCTGCCGGTAGCGCACCACATCAATGTCTCGACCGGCAATACGCAAGCTCACCTGCCCCGCTTCTGCGGTTGAGAGCCATTCCACGCCCTGCGCCAAATAGCGTTGTTTTACCGATGGAGCCGGCAGCGCCCAAGGGCTGTATCGCGCCACGGAGACTAGGCCATATTGTGGCTGCATCGCCGATAACCACGTGGCTGTCGATGAGGTTGCACTGCCATGATGCGGAACAAACACGACATCGGCCTGCAAGTCTGGATATTGCTGTGCAAGCAGCAACTCGGAAATCGCATCGATATCGCCCGTCAAGAGCACACTGGCAGCATGCTCAGTAGCGACCGACGCATCAGAAATCAAGATCACACAGGAATGCGGATTGGCGGCGCGTTTCACTCGCTTTGGCGGCCACAGTACCTCAAAAGACAGCCCCTGCCAGTGCCAGGCTTCACCACGCACACAAGGTAAATAGCCCGCACGTTCATCGCTGCTCCGTTGCCAACCCGGGGTAAAGCGCTCGGATAAATACGCCGCCCCACCAGCATGATCACTGTCGGCATGACTGAGGATCAGGCCATCCAGTTGCGTGATCCCCCGCGCTTTTAACACCGGTTCAATCACACTGCTGGCAATGCTACCCATCGGCCATTGATCACCGGTGTCATACACCACCGCCTGCTGACCACGAGAAATAATGATGGCAAGTCCATGACCGACATCCAGCATATCCACTTGCCAAGGTTGGGCTGACTGAAATGAAGAAAAAGAAGAGAGCGCAGATGAGGGAATGACACGCCCTCTACGTTCTGGCGGCAACGCCCATACTGTACTGATCCCGAGCAATACCAGTAGCAACACCTTGGCGCGCCGCCACGGCAGTAACCAAAGTAACCCACCAACGAGAACGAGACCAAACACCAAAGGCAGTTGTGACTGAGCAATACGCCACCATTGTTCACTCGCTAGCGAAGCCAATGACAACACCGGATATAGCGAGAAATCAGCCGCCTGCCAAAGCACCACGGCGGCCGTCTCCCAAAAAGACAACACAATGGCGGCCAACACGAATGGCACCGTCACCATGCTCACCCAAGGAATCGCAATAAAATTAATCATCGGAGCCAATGGGGCAAAACCGCCAAACCATAGCCATTGCACAGGCAACATAAAAAGCAGTAAGGCCACCTGCATCCAAGCCATCGCTTTAATCGCGCGCATCCAACGCGGCCAACGATTGTCGTCTACACTTTCCAACCCCTGCCCTTGTACTTGTTGGCTCTCACGCCGCCCAATACCCAGCGTATACGCAAACAAAATCACCCACACCGCCGAGAATGACAGCCAAAAGCCGGCAGAGTAAGACGCTAAAGGGTTGAGCGCTAAGCTGATGGCAAACACCACCACCATCACTTGACTGCCAGGCCATCGCACACCTCCGCGCAAGAGACAAAGCACAAGCACGCTCATCATTAACGCACGCTGCGTGGGCAGACTGAACCCCGCTAGCCAGGCATAACCGGCGCCGCACACAATGGCAGCCCACAACGGCCACCATTGCCAGCGCGCGTGATCCCCGAGCAAAAATCGGATGCCACCGCCCAACCACCAGCCCAGCATCACCGCCAAACCGATATGTAAGCCGGAAATAGCCATCAAATGCGCTAAGCCACTGTCACGCAATAACGCCCAGTCATGATCATTTAACGCATCACGAAACCCGAACCCTAATGCCAATAAATAGCCTTGCTGTGCCAGTCCGTCAGTTTGCTGTACCGCCCGCTCAAACAATGTCTGTCGCCATGCCTGAAGACCCTTATTGGCACTGAGGCGCGTACCGGCAACCACAATCCCCGATGCATGGATCCCTTTACCGACAAAATGCCGCTCGCGATCAAAGCCCGCACTATTGACCCGGCCATGAGGCGGCCGGAGTTTGACCGTCAATTGCCAGCGCTCACCCTGCCGCATGACCGGCGACGGCACACCCTGCTGCCAACGCAATTGCAAACGGGATGAGAACACCGTCTCGTTCGGTGGGTTACCCCTTGTCTCACTGGTAAATTCAAACAATGTAACGTTATTGTTTGGATTTAATAGGCTACGAACCTCCCCAACTATGGTAGTATTCTCAGGCTCGAATGCAGCTAATTGGACATTTTGGACATAGGATGTTGCGGCGATATTCGCCAACAGCGCACCGACAGCGACCCAGATCAAACTTCGTTGACGGAAATACGCTAACACTATGCTGCCTATCATCACGACGGTAACAAACGCATTATACTCTGGAAGTGATGGCCAGAAATGCAGTGATAACAGTCCAAGTGCAATCCCCGCTGCGCAACGCATCATGTCAGCGCAGCCCGTAGAAATAAGAAATACAATGCCTAGACACGTCATTAAACGATTCATGCCAAGCCACGAGCTGATCAAGCGTCAAAAAGCGCTGAAAATTTTTGGCAACGTTCTCTATAACCCTAATCTGTGGTGTTTGAACCGCCGTTCGGCGTCGGGGGCATTTGCGGTCGGCCTGTTCATGGCCTTCGTTCCATTGCCAAGCCAGATGATCATGGCGGCAGGCCTTGCCATTTTGTTCAGTGTGAATTTGCCCCTGTCGGTCTGTCTGGTGTGGATCAGCAACCCAATCACCATGCCGGTTCTGTTTTACGGCGCGTATAAGGTGGGTGCCTGGTTGATGAGTACGCCTCATCAAGCCTTTCACTTTGAATTGTCGTGGGAGTTTTTGCTCCATCAAATGAACCAAATCGGTCCTCCCTTCCTGCTGGGTTGCTTTGTCACCGGCGTGACCTGTGCATTGATCGGCTATTTCGGCATTCGTGGCCTATGGCGTTATTCCGTGGTCAGAAGCTGGCAAAAACGTAAATTCCGCGTGCTGCGTTAATACCTTTCTGTCTCCATTTTCTGCACACGCATCACGTCTCCTTGACGGTGAAACGACAGCCATAAAAAAACCTCGCACTGCGAGGTTTTTTTCGTTCATGGGGTTGTATCTGAGGCATCCTCATCACGCAATGCCTGTCGGCCATAACCGCACAGTGATAGCAATGCGCACTGCAACAATGATTAAAGCCGACAGGATGATGTGAGTCGCTTTACATATCCTGTCCGCTGGCTATCAGAAGTTGCCGTTACTTCGCACTCAACACCGCAGCAGGCTGTAAGGCGCTGGCGCGTTTTGCCGGATACCAGGTGGCCAAAAAGCTCAACACGACAGCGGTGACCGTAACCAGCACGACATCGTGAACGGCCAACTGGGTCGGCAAGAAATCCACGAAATACACATCTCCAGACAAGAATTTGTGCCCCACGATCTGCTCCAGGCCACGCAGCATACTGGTTAAATTCACCGCCACTAATGAGCCCAACAAGGAACCTATCAGGCTACCAATCACACCCGAGAAGATGCCGTGCCAAATGAAGATAGAGCGGATCAAACCATCGGTCGCCCCCATGGTACGCAAAATCGCAATGTCAGCAGCGCGGTCTTTCACGGCCATCATCAGGGTAGAGACAATGTTGAAGCTCGCCACCCCAATTACCAGTACCATCACCAAATACATAATGGTACGTACCATTTGAATATCACGGTACAGGTAACCGTACTTGTGGTTCCAGCTTTTCAGGTATACGTAAACCGGTAAGGTTTTCCCCACTTCACGCACAATCTGCTGCGCTTCCAGCACATTATCCACGTTGAGCTCAATGCCAGAGATACCCTCACCCATTGATAAATACTGCTGCGCATCTTTCAGTGGCACAATCGCGAAGTTATGGTCAATCTGTCCCGCCAAGGCTAACAAACCCGCCACTTGCAAACGGATACGGTGCGGGGCTTTAAGCTTCAGGCTTGGATCCGGATTCGGGATCATAGCAGTTACCCAATCGCCCACGCCAATACCCAGTTTATCCGCCACACCTTGTCCCAGAATGACTTGCTTTTTACCCGCATCAAAGTGATCCCACGCATGGTCTTTCACATAATCCGGTAACGCACTCACGGCGCGTTGCTGCTCAGGATTGACCCCGCGCACTTCCACCGCTTTCAGGCTGTTGCCTTTTTCCAACAACGCCGTGAATTCGATGTACGGAGCAGCCGCCGTCACACGCGGATGCTTTTCAACCGCCTCAAGCACAGGCTGCCACTGGGTTAGCGGAGGCTGTACCGCCTCTAATTCCGCATGGGGGATCACCGACAATACGCGATTTTGCAGCTCACGCTCGAACCCGTTCATGGCAGACAGGCCGATAATGATCACCGCCACGCCCACTGCAATGCCCAGCATTGAGGAAATCGAGATGAACGACACCATGCGGTTGCGCTGCTTGGCGCGACTGAATCGGCTACCAATAAATAACGAAAGCGGTCGAATCATCAGGCGGCCTCTACACTAACCAGTTCACCATCTTGCATATGCATGATGCGATCCAATTTGCCAGCCAGTTCATTATCGTGGGTCACCACCAAAAACGCTGTGCCTGATTCTTTGTTTAGCTTGCGCATCAAATCATAAATCTCCAACGCGGTTTTATGATCCAGGTTACCGGTCGGCTCATCCGCCAGCACCAAGGCCGGACGGTTCACCAATGCACGGGCAATCGCCACACGCTGGCGTTCACCACCACTGAGTTCTGACGGACGGTGTGCCAAACGGTGTGATAAGCCCACTAATTCCAACATGCTCTGTGCGCGACTCAAGGCCTGTTTGGCAGGAACACCACCAATTAACAGCGGCATCGCCACGTTTTCTTCGGCGCTAAAATCCGCCAACAGATGGTGGAACTGGTACACAAAACCGATTTCCTGATTACGCAATTTCGCCTGCTTATTGGCGCTCATCGCGTTCAGCTTCTGGCCTTTGAAGAACACCTCCCCCTCTGTGGGTTCATCTAACGCGCCCAACAGGTGCAACAGGGTACTTTTACCCGAACCGGATGAGCCCACAATGGCCACCAATTCACCGGCATTCAACTCAAACCCTACGCCTTTGAGCACTTCGGTTTCCAGTTGCGCCTCTTGATAAATCTTACGCAATCCCTGACAAACTAATAACGACTTACTCATAACGCAGTGCCTCAGCAGGACGAACCGATGCCGCCCGATAAGATGGAAATACCGTTGCCAGCAAACTCAACAAAATCGCGCCAGCAATAACAATCAAAATTTGCAGCGGCTCAATCACTACCGGCAGACGACCGCCCGCCATGATCAAACTGCCACCTGTCACAGACAACACGCTGTTCAGGTTCATCGCTAATACCGTGCCTAGCAAGCCACCGATGATCGCACCGACCACCCCGCTGCTCGCCCCTTGCACCATAAAGACCAACAACACTTGGCGACTCGTCATACCTTGGGTTTTCAAAATGGCGACTTCGGCTTGTTTTTCCATCACCACCATGATCAAAGCAGAGATAATATTAAACGCCGCCACACCAATAATGAGGCCCAACATCAGCCCCATCATGTTTTTCTCCATCTTCACCGCCTGAAACAACTCACCGCGCTGTTCACGCCAGTCAGACCACACCATGTTGTCCGGCAATGGCTGCTTAGCCAGCTCTGACACCACAAACGGATCATCCACAAACAGACGCCAACCAGTGATTTGACCTTTTTTCAGACGCAGCAAACGGCCAGCATCCTCAATGTTGGTGAGCATCAGCAGGTTATCGACATCTGAACCGGTGTTGTAAAAACCGGCGACTTCAAAGTTTCGCTGACTCGGAATGCGCCCCAAAGGCGTGTACTGGCTGGCACTGGTCACCATCAGGCGCACTTTATCACCAACGGCTACACCCAATTGATTTGCCAACCCCTGGCCCAATAACACCCGGTAACTACCCGGCGTCAGGGTATCCAGCTCGCCACGGTTGACATAATATCTCACCGGTTCAAATTCATTTGGATCGACCCCAACCAGCATGCCCGCCGCCAATGAGCTGGCACTTTGCAGCACCGCTTCACCACGGGTGACCGGCACAGCCATATCCATATGAGGCATGTCAGTAATAAAAGCAGGAGGCTGCGGCGTGCGCGTCAGGTGGCCATCCGGCCCTGATATCACCGCTTGTGGCATCACACCCAAAATGCGGGCTTTTAATTGATCTTCAAAACCGTTCATGACCGATAACACCGTCACCAACGCCAAGACACCGATCGTAATGCCGGCCGTCGACATATAGGAAACAAACCGGCTGAAGCGATCGCCAGATCGTCCGCGCAGGTAGCGTAACCCTATAAAAAAAGAAACAGGATGAAACATAGATTCAACAACAAACCATCCAGAAAAGACTGCTCGCAAGGATACCCCGAGCCAGCACCTTTTACCATTCAACCGGGCAAAAGTAATGTAAAAACAGAGGTTAAAATTACACCATTAACCGTCCCTGACTTGCCCCTAAGCGAGAGCTAAGTGATAATCGAAGAATAGTTAATTTATAACGAGTGCAACATGAATCAGGACGAGTATTTTTCAGTCCATGCTGGATTGACCATCAACGTCGCGCCGCTCGCGCCTCACGAAACCGTGCCCGAGCTGCAGGATTTCCCCTCTGAAATACCGCCACTCTTTCGTGTTGCCCGTGAGTGCAGCAGCCTCGATGATGAGCTGGAACGCGCCCTCATCCACTTTTCCAAGCCAGAAACCGCCGGCCTGACCCAATACCTGGCCGCCCAAAATAGCAAAATTAACCTATTGTTATCTTTTGTCTTGGCGCAACAGGACGATCCCGCCCTGCGGTTCACCACCCACACGTTTGGGGCCAGCCGCCTGACCTACGCCTCGCCTGTCGCCTTACCGATTGGCACAGCCGTACGCGTGAAGATCTTTTTGGATAACCCGGCAGCGGCCGTTTATGCCTATGCCGAGGTGGCTGATTGTCAGGCTGAGAACGACCAATTTACCGTGCATTTGCGCTACACACGACTCACGGAAGACGATCAGGATCTCTTGATCCGTGCCGCGCTATTCTTCCAACAAAAAATGCTGCGCCAACGCGCACAACAGCGATCAGATCAACACTAAGCCATGAAAGCACAATCCATACTCTCACTCCCCTTGCCGCAAAAAGCGGGAGACAGCCGATTCATCGGCAACATTTCGGGGGCCGCACTGGCATTGTCCATTGCCGAATTGGCCGAATCCCATCAGGGGCCGTTACTGGCCGTGGTGCCTGACACCCAATCCGCTTTGCGCCTGCAACCGGAAGTCGGCCAGTTCACCCAAAAACATGTCACGGTATTCCCGGACTGGGAAACCCTGCCATACGATAACTTTTCACCGCATCAGGACATTATTTCTGAGCGTCTGTCTTGCCTGTATGGCCTGCCGCAACAAAAAGACGGCGTCGTCTTAGTGCCAATCAGCACCTTGCTACAGCGCTTAAGCCCACGCGCCTTCATTCAGCAGCACGCCCTGTTAGTGAGCAACGGCGATCGCCTGTCGCTGGAAAAACTGCGTCTGCAACTGGAAAATGCCGGTTACCGCCATGTGGATCAGGTGATGGAGCACGGTGAATACGCCAGTCGCGGTTCCCTGTTGGATCTGTTCCCAATGGGCAGCAACCAGCCTTTCCGCATCGATTTCTTTGACGATGAAGTGGACTCCATTCGCCAGTTTGATCCGGAAAACCAGCGTTCAACCGGTGAAATCGAACAAATTCGCCTGCTGCCTGCCCACGAATTCCCGACCGATGAGTTGGCGATTGAAAGCTTCCGCATGCGCTGGCGTGAACAGTTTGAAGCGCGCCGTGAGCCGGAGTCGATTTATCAGCAAGTCAGCAAACGTACCTGGCCTGCCGGTATCGAATATTGGCAGCCGCTGTTCTTTGAGCATACGGAAACCTTATTCGACTACCTGCCGGACAACAGCCTGCTGATCACCATTGGTCAGTTAGAGCCTGCGGTCGATCAATTCCTGAACGATGCCGAATACCGCTACGATCAGCGCCGCGTCGATCCCCTGCGTCCTTTGTTACCACCGAAAGACTTGTGGCTCAGCAAAGAAGAAATGTTCACCCATTTCAAACAACTGCCACAGGTACGCATTCGCAAAGACGCCGAGCCTGAAAAAGCCGGTCGTTTTAATCCGGCGCTGAGCCCGGTACCGGCGCTTACCATTAACCACCAGCTCAAAGAGCCGTTGGCCGAACTGCGCCGTTTTATCGAACAATTCAGCGGGAAAATCATTTTCTCGGTAGCCTCTGAAGGCCGTCGTGAAGCCCTGCTGGATTTGCTGGCGCGTATCAAGTTGCGCCCGATGGTGTGTACCTCACTGAACGATGCATTAGCCGCACCCAGCAATACCACCTTAGTGATCGGTGCCGCAGAACAAGGTTTTGTGCTGGATAATCCGGCTATCGCGCTGATCTGTGAAAGCGATTTACTGGGTGAGCGCGTGGTACAACGCCGTCGCAGCGACGAGAAGAAAAGCGTCAATGCCGATACCATTATTCGCAACCTGGCAGAATTGCAGGTAGGCCAACCCGTCGTGCACCTTGACCACGGTATTGGTCGCTACCAAGGGCTGCAAACCCTTGAAGCCGGCGGCATCAAAACCGAATACGTGACACTGGAATACCAAGGCGGCGCCAAGCTGTACGTGCCGGTTGCCTCCTTGCATTTGATCAGCCGTTACTCTGGTGGCGCTGAAGAAACTGCCCCTATCCATAAATTGGGTGGCGAAACCTGGGCCAAAGCACGCCGTAAAGCAGCCGAGAAAGTCCGTGACGTGGCCGCTGAACTGCTGGACGTGTACGCCAAGCGTGAAATGAAGCCGGGCTTTAAGTTCACATTAGATCGTGAGGCTTATGCGGATTTCACCACCGGCTTCCCGTTTGAGGAAACCCACGATCAGGCGCTGGCGATTAATGCCGTGCTGTCGGATATGTGTCAGGCGAAGGCCATGGATCGCTTGGTGTGTGGTGATGTAGGCTTTGGTAAAACCGAAGTGGCCATGCGTGCCGCGTTTGTCGCCGTCGACAACAACAAGCAGGTTACCGTACTGGTGCCGACCACCCTGCTGGCACAACAGCATTTTGAAAACTTCCGTGACCGTTTTGCCAATACACCAGTGCGTGTCGAAGTGTTATCTCGCTTTAAGACCGCCAAAGAGCAAAAGCAGATTCTGGCAGATATGGCAGAAGGCAAAATCGACATTCTGATCGGCACCCACAAGCTGCTGAATGCCTCTCTGGATTATCACGACCTTGGCTTGCTGATTGTCGATGAAGAACACCGCTTTGGTGTGCGCCAGAAAGAAAAACTCAAAGCGCTGCGCGCCGATGTGGATATCCTGACGCTGACGGCCACGCCAATCCCACGTACGCTGAACATGGCCATGAGTGGTATGCGTGATCTGTCAATCATCGCGACCCCACCGGCGCGTCGTTTGGCCATCAAAACCTTTGTGCGTGAAAGCGATGACGCCCTGGTGCGCGAAGCCGTACTGCGTGAAGTGATGCGTGGTGGTCAGGTGTACTTCCTGCACAACGATGTCGACTCCATTGAGAAAATGACCGAGGATCTGAGCAAGTTAATTCCAGAAGCACGCGTCACCTTTGCCCACGGGCAGATGCGTGAACGTGAACTGGAACGCATAATGAGCGATTTCTATCATCAACGCTTTAACCTGCTCGTCTGTACGACCATTATTGAAACGGGGATTGATGTCCCGACCGCGAACACTATCATCATTAACCGTGCCGATCACCTCGGCTTGGCGCAGTTGCACCAGTTACGTGGTCGTGTCGGTCGTTCGCACCATCAGGCCTATGCCTACCTGTTAACACCACATCCAAAGCGGATGACCAAAGATGCGGTGAAACGTCTTGAGGCGATTTCGTCACTGGAAGATTTGGGCGCGGGCTTTACATTGGCCACGCACGATTTGGAAATTCGTGGTGCAGGCGAACTGTTGGGTGATGAGCAAAGTGGTCAGATCCAATCGGTCGGCTTTACGCTGTTCATGGAAATGCTGGAACAAGCGGTGGAATCGCTGAAAGAAGGCAAAGAGCCAGCACTGGATGACTTACTGCGTCAGCAAACCGAGGTGGAATTGCGTCTGCCAGCCTTGCTGCCGGATGATTTCATTCCAGACATCAATACCCGTTTGTCGCTGTACAAACGTATTGCCAGCGCCGACAGTGAGAACGCATTGGCAGAACTGAAAGTGGAACTGATTGATCGCTTTGGCTTATTGCCGGAAGCGACCACTAACTTACTGGCACTCAACACCATCAAGCTTAAAGCCGCAGGCATTGGCGTGCGTAAGATTGAAGCCGGCGAGAAAGGCGGGGTTATCGAGTTTAATCAAAATGCTTCGATCAACCCGGGATTTCTGGTCAGCCTATTGCAATCGCAGCCACAGCATTACCGGATGGAAGGCCCAACTAAGCTCAAAGTCATGGCGCCAATGAGTGACAGAAAGGATAGAATTAAGTATGTTGACGAGCTTTTAACAAAGTTGGCTGAAAACACCCTATAATAGATGGCACTTAAGTGCGGAGTATTCTCTTGAAAAAACTGATTTATTTGCTGCTCTTCGTCATTAGTTGGCCAAGTTTAGCACGACAATTCGATGTCGAGGTGATCCTGTTCAAACGCAACATCGCGCCTGAGCAGGTCAGTGAGTTATGGCCGGATCAAATGCCTGCCATCAATTACAACGCTGCCATTGATCTGGGTGACACGGCCAGCCTGAAAGCCCGTGGCATTCGTCCAATGTCGCCATCGCGTTTCCAGCTGAACGGTGAATACAACAAGCTGAAACAGCACGCCGGTTTTACCCCGTTGGCACACTTTGGCTGGCGCCAAGGGGACTTAAGCAAAGCCGCTGCACCTGAAATTCATTTCACCGCCGGTAAAGACTTCTCTGGCCAGTTCCTGCCAGATGGCACATCACGTATGGCTGCCTCTTCTGCGACGGCAACGACAGCAGCAGACGATAGTGGCATGGTGATCACCACGGATAACGGCGCGACCAACACCGCTAGCGATGCCGCGACCAACCTGTCAGGCAGTGCCCTGCACGAGTTGGAAGGCAAAATGAAAGTGTACGTGCAGCACTACCTGTTCACGGAAGCGGAAATTGATCTGCGTGAACCAAGCCGTCGTGAAGTAATTGTGGGTACCGAACCGCTGGACAATACCGGTATCGACCCAATGCTAACACCGGCTGATCCTGCTGTTGCAAACAGCAACGTACAAGTGGGCCACCTGCAAGAAGTGAAGAAGCAGGTTGAAGTGGAAGAATTCCTTAAATCTTACCGCTTTGATCAGCAGCGTCAGATGGGCAGCAATGAAATGCACTACATTGACCACCCATTAATGGGTATGATCATCCAAATTCGTCGTCTGTAATAGCGCGCTATTCATACTGAAAACGACACACCCAATACAACACCCAACGGGCGGCCATCAGGTCGCCCGTTTTGTTTGCATTTCTGACGCGCTCACTTATTCTAATGACTGGTTTCTCTTTATCTTCTGACAGTTTGGCGGTGGCATGAAATTAGACTTTGAATTGATGACGGAACGCTTGTATCTGCGTCCTTATAAAAATGCGGACGTTCTCTCACTGGTCGATGCCATCCATACGTCACAAGAGGCACTCTCTCCGTGGCTCACTTGGTGCACCCCTGACTATGATCAGCATGATGCCCACGAGTGGATCCATGCCAGTCAACAAAACTGGCTCTATGACGTGAGTTACGAGTTTGCCATTTTTGATAGGGAAACAGACGAGTTTGTCGGTAGCACCGCACTCAGTAACCTGTCGGAATTAGGGAACTCGGGAGAGCTGGGATATTGGATCCGCGAAAGCGCACAACGCCGAGGGTTTGCCACGGAAGCCTGTGCGGCCATCAGCCAGTTTGCGTTTTTGACCGTCGGCCTCACCCGCTTGGAAATTGTCACGCACACCGGCAATTTAGCCAGTCAACGTACTGCCCTTGCCTGCCGGGCACAATTTGAATGCACGGCCCGTAATCGTATCGTCATGCATGATAAGGTGGTCAATGGGTTACTGTTTTCACTGATCCCCACCGATATCTTATAAAATTGAAATACGTATCAGTAACGGGATTTCGCTGACTTTTCAGCCCCCTATCGCTCTGCTACTATTCCAGCATACCCAATTCCAACGCTATTGCGTTCATCCTTTTCAATATGTAAGGACACATCGTGCTTAAAATTATTCTTACCATCGTCCTGATCGGCCTTGTCATTCTGTTTATTCAACGCTCAATGAGCAACAAGCAAGCGGCAGCGGAAAATATTCAACTGGGTCAAACCTTCCTGTTGGAAAATAAAGACAAAGAAGGCGTGAAAACCACAGCATCTGGCCTGCAGTACCAAGTGCTGCAAGAAGGTACAGGCACCGTTCATCCGAAAGCGACCGATAAAGTGACCGTCCACTACCACGGAACTCTGATTGATGGCACCGTGTTTGACAGCTCTGTACAGCGTGGTGAAACCATCCAGTTTGGCCTGAACCAAGTGATCCCGGGCTGGACAGAAGGTGTGCAGCTGATGGTTGAAGGAGAGAAAACACGCTTCTTCATTCCGGCAGAATTGGCTTACGGTAACCGCAGCATGGGCGTGATCAAACCGGGCTCGACCCTGATCTTTGATGTTGAGTTATTCAAAATTAACTAATACGTCAGTTACCTCTCTCCATCGACGTTCGTCAACGTTGATAAATTACAGAGACAAAAAAACCGCCCTTCGGCGGTTTTTTTATGTCACTGAATACACAGTATTCACATTGCTAATCAGTGCAGTTTCAGGTTCGGACGCAATACACGGTTAATACGGCCAACCAGCATCATCAGACCGGTTTTGAAGAAGCCGTGCAACGCCACAAGGTGCATACGGTATAGCGAGATGTACACCACGCGCGCAATACGCCCTTCTACCATCATCGAACCTTTGGTCAGGTTACCCATCAGGCTACCTACGGTCGAGAAACGGCTTAGCGATACCAATGAACCGTGGTCGCTGTACACGTACGGCTTTTGCTCACGATCAGTCATTTTCGCTACGATGTTAGAGAAACAACGGCTTGCCATCTGGTGAGCAGCCTGTGCGCGAGGTGGTACGAAGCTACCGTCCGCCTGAACACATGATGCCAAATCACCGATCACGTAGATATCATCATCACGCGTGGTTTGTAGCGTTGGTTTCACGACTAACTGGTTAATACGGTTAGTTTCCAGGCCTGCGATATCTTTCATGAAATCAGGGCCTTTGATACCCGCCGCCCACACCATGATTTGAGCAGGAATGTGCTCGCCATCTTTGGTGGTCAAACCGGTGTGATCCGCTTTGGTTACCATGGTCGCGGTACGTACTTTTACACCCAGCTTCGTCAACTCAGTGTGCGCCGCAGAAGAAATACGGTGTGGCAGTGCAGGCAGAATACGCTCACCCGCTTCGACCAGGTTCACGTTCAGACGCGAGCTGTCCAAGTCACCGAAACCGTAGTTACGCAGCTCTTTCACTGCATTGTGCAGCTCAGCAGACAATTCAACGCCGGTTGCACCTGCGCCGACAATCGCGATATCTACAGTCTTCTGATCTTTGTTCGCGTGCAGCTTCAGGAACTGGTTGTTCATTTCCGTACGGAAACGGTGCGCCTGCTCTGGGCTATCAAGGAAGATACAGTTTTCACGCACACCTGGGGTGTTGAAGTCATTCGATGTCGAACCGATCGCCAATACCAGGATATCGTATTCCAGCTCACGCTCAGGGAGCAGCAGTTCATCGTGCTTGTCGTACAGTGCCGCTAATTTGATCACTTTACGTTCACGATCAATGTCTTGCAGGCTACCCATCTGGAAATCAAAAGAGTGGTTTTTTGCATGAGCGCGGTAGCTAAGTGCATCCACACCGGCATCCATCGAACCGGTTGCCACTTCGTGCAACAACGGTTTCCACAGGTGACTCGCTTTACGGTCTACCAATGTCACGGTTGCACGGCCTTTACGACCCAGTGTACGACCCAGTTTCGTTGCTAGCTCCAAACCGCCAGCGCCGCCGCCTACTACGATAATTCGCTTCACAATGTCTTCCTCTTATAACTTATATAAATTCTTTTTGCTCAGTGCCTTACATCCAAATCTCATCCCTAAAATGAAGATGGTCATGCGCTGGCTGACTGACTAATACCAATAGCACAGTGTCCTGTGAAACAAACTGCGATGCCTGCCGCTCTTAAAAAGAGCCAGACAAAGGCGGCTCACACGCTCTCACGTGTACACAAAGGCATTGTGCTATTGATATTGCACAAACGGGTATTACATCGTCTGCTGTAGGTAGGAGGTAGGTAACGTTACTTACTTTTTCTTATTATTTTTAAAGCCTGATGGTCGTTATCGCGTGCTCTTGGCCGCGTTTATTATTAAGGTAACTCACCGGCTTTTGGCGATGATTATCATCATCCCCTTACATTTTGTGTGACGATTATCTAATAATTCAGTAAGGGTTGAAAGCAAATAATGCAAAAAAATCGATATAATTTCAAAAAAGCCCGCAAAAATTGCGCTAGCGCATGGAATTGAATGAGGATTTAATGAAGACCCCATATGAGCATGGGGTCATGAGGCGATCAGGCTTTGAAGGCTTTCAAGGTCTGCAAGTGTTGAGAGATTTTCTTGAATTTATGGGTTTCGTTGTCATCCCAGACCACGTCGTAGTAGGTTTCGAGCTCTTTGGCTGACAGCGTGTTGTCCATGCTTTCATCCTGACGCGACAGGAACAACAAGCAATTGCCTTTGTTCTGCAGACGGAAATCAGACACACATTTGGTCGCAATATCCGCATACTCTTCCGGACGGTCAATTTTACCTTCCATATTGACTTCCGGATGCAGATTCGGGTTGAACATAGCTTGCTTGATACCACACAAAAAGCCAATACGCTCAGACCAGTACCCACCTAGCCCCACGCCACAAATCAAGGTGTCTTCTTTACCGTGGGTTTCAACAAGGGCACTCACTTCTTTGAGCAAGTGTGCCATATCATGCTTGGGATGCTGCGTACTGTAAGTGACGATCTTTACATCATCAATAAACTGCAACTGCAGCACTTTCTCGTGGTTGCCCGCGCTGGTTGCATCATAGCCGTGTAAATAAATAATCATCAGTAACGTCCTGTTTTTCTTTCTGGATTCTAGAACCGTTCAGGTACCTTTCATCAAATAAGCCTAAACATCCTGCATCAGACAGGGGGCTTAAGGCCAGAGTTACGTAAAGGTAACATTTCCAACTGTAAAATCTAACACTTTTTGTAAGGTTTGTTGACCTATGTCGTGTTCACGAAGTGTCCACGGAGTGTTCACGAAGTGTTCTCAATCTGTCCACGTCGTGCCGCTTCAATGCCTCAGTTCACTTCTGCTGAATCAGCACCGCAACGTCTTTGCGCAGGTTAACCAACTTACGATTCAATGTTTGCCGCTGTTTATCACTCAACGAGTGTTGTAAACGCAACATCAGCTCAAATCGGCGATTCAGGTACATATTCATACTTCCCTGATGTGACGGGCTATTTAAGGCCATCATATCACGCAACAGTTGCGAAAATTGTGCTTCAAACCCCGCCTGACGCCGAGTCTTAAGCAGTGACTGCCAGCGCTGCCAATATTGCTGTCGCATGGCAAGAAACGTCGGCGACATCTCCAACTGGTAGCCCGCCAGCTCTTTCAGTAATGCCCGTTGTGTCGGAGTCGTGCGCCCGACCCAATCTTCGGTGGTATCAATCAGGCGTTCAGTGCGTTTGTTCAGTCGTTCAGCCTCACTGAGCCCACGCCGCTCTTTATCCCATTCATTAAAGCGCTGCTGTAATTCACGGTTGAGCTGGCTCACTTGCTGATCGCTCAATAATGACAAGGTCGCCGCTAACGGTTTGGCGAGATCGCTGGCGGCATTCTGCCCTATCCCCGTAAACAAATAATGATACTGACGAATCTGGGCAAACGTCATGGGGGTAAGGATATCCGCTTGTAAGCGATCAAGGGCACGGTGAATCGGCGGGAGTCCCTGCTGGCGATGGCGCTGTAGGGCTTGGGTTAATTCTCGATCCAGCACGTTGTCTTGCTGGCGAGTAAGATCAACATAATCGTCGATGCGGTACGCAATCAAACTGTCGAGGTTGTTATACGCAAACCGTGTTGTGCACCCGGCCAGCAGCACCAACATCCCGATCAGACACCACCCTATGCGGTACGGCCTGGCCGTCGAAAAGAACCGGATTGCTGTCGAGCTTGATAAAGCCGACCTTGATGCTGTCACTGGGTTGTGCGCCATCCTGCCCCCTTGCTTTTTCTTATCGTATTCACGGTCATACAAAAAGCAGACCATCAACACGTACACCATGATGCCTAGATTCAGTCTAGGCGACCACGACAAGAAAAGAGATCAAAGAAGAGAGGAACAGGTCACGGAATCGGGATCACACTGCCGGATGTAACAGCTTTTGTTGTAGCCACTTAGCCTGCACGCGGTAGTCATCGTTATCCCATTGCTGAGCGCCGACGTAATACCACAACATGGCCAGATAATCGCACCATGGCAACCATGCTTGTACGGCTGCTAACCAGGTTTGCGGTGACGCTAATGCGTCTAATCCTAACTGCGCACGTTGTTGGCAATATACCGTCACAGCGGATTGCGGCGACCACTGATTGGCACTGATGGTCATGGCCAAATCCAGTGACGGATCGCCCGCCGCCGCATACTCCCAGTCAATCACGGTGTACCCCCCATCTAGGCGATGGATCAGGTTATACGCGCCTAAATCATGGTGACAACACGCAGCAGGAAAGGTCTTCGTCTGAGAGGGTAACGTACGTACCGTTTGAAAGTGCTGATACAGCGCCGTTAATGCGGGTGTTTTATCGCTCTCGGCCATATAAGCCCAATAATGACGGGCGCGTTGGCGGCAATCTAATGCCCAGTCAGGGACTGGCAAGGCATGGATCTGTGCCTGCACACGCAGCAAGGTCGCCATTGGCAAATCGTAAGGGGCAGTTTCGCCATCCACCCACGTCACTAATGCCCCTTCTTGATGATACAAAAATGGCGCAGGAGAAATGCGTTGTGTCAGGGAGTGAAATGACGGTGCCGCAGAGGACGTCTCTGTTTGATGTAACAGTGTTTGATTTAACAATGCAAGCAGCTGATATTCCTGCTCACGATTAACACCAAACGCTGTCGAGGCGGCAGAACTGGGCCGCCAGACACACGTCTGCACGGCCGAGGTTTGGGTTTGGGCCTGCTTCTGGCTTTGAGTCTGGCGATGTTGCAAGGTGACGCGCCAGCAGCGGTTACTGAGACCGCCGCTGAGTGGTGTCGCGTCAATGACCTGATAATCCGGCCACAGGCGATGCAGCTGTGCTTTTAATGCAGCCTGCGACGATGAACGCGCCACCTCCATCACTCCAAACTTACCAGCCTAGCAGGCTTTTTGACGCTTGCTTACGGATCTCGGTTTCATCTGCCCATTCAATCAGGCCCGTTTCCAAGTCCATCAGGCGCATGGTCATTTTGTAGTACACGTCCTGATCGCTGCCCGCCGATTTCACGATGCTCGCTAGGTTGCCGTACAGCATGTACTGTGCGCCGACCATTTTACCGAACTGAATCGCCGTGCTCTGGTTCACAAGCTGATCGTTATTCTGGAAGTCCAATTGCTTACGCACGTCTTCCACACGGGTCATGTCCACAAAACGGAATTTGCCCGAGTTCAACAAACGGGTGCTGACAGAATCGGTAATGGACTCGGTATCAATGTGCTCGCTGGTTTTATTGCGAATGCTATCAACCACAATGATCGGACGTTTACCGTTAGCGGTGATCGCCGCCACCGAGCCGGATGACAACATGCTGTCTGTCATTTCTTCCGCAATCTTCTGCAGATCCGTAGAACCAAACTCAATCGTTGTGGTTTCTACCGCCTGCGCGTCACCGTAGCTCACTTTTTGTGCACAACCGCCCATTAGCGCGGCCACACCCATTAACGCAATTACGCTCTTCTTCATTGTTTTACCTTACTTCTTCGTTGTGCAGCATGGGATCACCCTGCACGATTCCCCAAATCAATCGTTCGCTTTACGGATATAAATCCGGTATTGCGTGGCTTCTGGTTGTCTTGCCACCGCTTGCAGTGTCATGGTGTCTTGACCATGAATGATCACATGACGCCACGGGCTATCACTGCCGCTCACTTCTAACCCTTGTGCGTTGTACCAATAAAAGCGGTACTGTAACGCCAAATCCGAATCAATATTGCTCTTCACTGGCACGGCGGCTTTCAGCAGGCCATTCACATTCGACACTTGCGCTTTTTCGATGCTCAAACGTTGTGCCAAGTGTGTGTTACCAATCACCACACTCTGATTACTGCTTTCAATGCTGATCCCTGAGGTATTCGCCGCACACGCGGTCAGTCCCAGCACCATGCCCAATACAATGAGTCTTCTCATTAGTTATCTCCTAATAATACTGACCAGCCGGTCATCACTGTGCCCTGTCGCGACACCCATACCATGGTCGTACGACCCGGCTTCACGTTGACGGCTATCGATTGCCCTTGCCAAGACAACGCATACTCGCCCGCCTTGACATCTTGCTGGCTCAACGACACCTCGGCCGGTAACGTCTCCCAACTGCGGGTATCCGGTTGTTCGGTCAGGGTGTTGAAAATATTGACCAACACATTGCCCAAATCATCCCCTTCACGGGCGGCGGTTCGGCGTACTTCATTTTTCGCCAGTACCCGCAAAGATTGACGCACGACCATCGCAGGTAACGCTTCTTGCAAACTCTGTTGCGCCATGCCGTTCACATTGACCAACGGACTTTCACTTAACGTTTTTCGCCCGAGCATTAACGGGCTATACACCGGTGTGGCAGTATTGCGGTAATACGGCAACGCCAGATTGTACATGGCCCCTTGACCACGACTGTCTGGCAACCACAGCGGTAAACGCCAGCCATCACGCGCAGCGACCACACCTTGTTCATCAAACACAATCACGCGTCCTGTGCCTGCTGGCGGGCGGTGATACGCCCCGTATCGGGCAGTGAGTGATTGTAAATCGCTGCGCATATCTAACCGTGTCGCGAGTCGCATCACCGACTGACTGACATACGGGTTATTCGGGGCGACGGCTAAAGCGCGTTTGTAATCGATATAGGCATTGTTAAGATCCCCTTCCGCTTCATACAACACGCCAGACAAATAAAACAGATACCCGTTTTGCACATTGCCTAAGGTATGTCCCGCATTGGGGTAGCGGGCTAAAATCGCCCCTACGTTTTGGTCAATGCCTTTTTTCTCTGCCGCTTTTTCTGCCTGCGCAAGTTCGGCCTGACGGACTTTCTTCGCCGCTTCCTGTACCTGATTCGCACGGCGCACTTCCACCAGTGCCCCTTCTAAATCATGCTGTTGAATATAGTTGAGCGCAAGATAGAGGTGCAGAAAGCCCAATTCATAATCTGCCGGCTGATAGGTGATCATATTGTCATTGGTCAGCAAGGCACCGGCTTGATTTAACCCGGAGGAAATTTGAATCACCGCCTCACGCTGTTGCGCTTTCACCGCTTCATCGGCTGTTTTCAGGGCAGAAAAACTGAGTGGATACTGCTCGGCGACAAAGCCCACGCGGCCGCGCTCCATCCCATCCAGGATCGTACCCGCAGGCGCATCAGGTAATACCGACAACGCCGTTTGATATTGGCCTTGCTGCATTGCCTGATGCGCCTCAGACGTAGCGGCACTGTAATGGCTGAATAAGTTTTGCGCCGACAAATTTGCGCAGGCGGTTAACCCGAGTGAAAACATCACCACAAGGGCACGTTTGATCATGCTATTGCTTACCCCAATAAAAAAGTCTGAGTGCGGTGGGGCTTTTTTGCGTATGACGCGCTGCCTAACCGCCTACTCAGACTTCAAACTGACACTGAAGTTCCTGCTCACCAAGTCAATCTTATACTTGGCTGTAGGCTTACCTCGACGGCGATTAACCGACGATCATTGGTCCCATTGGACGGCCACCCACTAGGTGCATGTGGATGTGGTACACTTCCTGACCACCGTGTGGGTTACAGTTTACGATCAGGCGGTAACCGTCTTGTGCAATACCTTCCTGCTCAGCCAGTTTACGGGCAACCGTAAACAGACGACCCATCATCAACTCATCTTCAGCTTCTACATCGTTCACGGTCGGCAGCAGCTTATTAGGAATGATCAAGATGTGGCTTGGCGCGCGCGGGTTAATGTCACGAAATGCCGTCACCAAATCATCTTGGTATACGATGTCTGCCGGAATTTCCTTACGAATGATTTTACTGAAAATGGTTTCTTCAGCCATGTTGTGCTCCGTTATCAATGTATAAGCGTGTTTGCCAGTATGCGCGGTTCTGTTTGACAGAGCAATAATGAACACCGTTTTAAATAGGCAGACGCTGATTTTTACATCGCCTGCCTTCTTTTTCAACTCAAGACTCTTCCTTCAACACAGGGACCTCTTCGCCATTCTTTAGCAACACCTCTAAACAATATGCCTACTCACACACCACATTGAGTCAAAGTTGTCCATAAAATACCGGTAATGACAGAGCATGAAATTGCCGCCTCACACTTTGCGTGAAGACTAAAAACAGTTTTATCAGTTTCATTTACAGTACTCTCAATAAGTTATGTCGCCGCTAACTGGGTATTTTCAAGGGATGTTATGAAAAAGAAGCAACACACCTCAGTTATTCGCCGTATGTATGCCGGCTTTGCCATGATGGTGATCCTGTTTACCGCCATGGTCTTCATGATGTTGGATGGCACCAGCCGTATCCATCAACAATTACAGCAGGTCACTGACACGGCTTTACCTTTGGTGTCTTACTCCAACCAGGCCAGCGTGCGCTTACTCGCCGCCGATAAATTATTTAAAGATTTCCTCACCAGTCAGGATCCTGCACGCATGGATGCCTATGAAGGCCTCTTTACCGATGCCCATGCCCGCTTTAGCGATTCACTGGCACAATTAGTCATACTCAACCGCGACAACGCGGAAGTTCAACATCAGTTAACGACCCTCACCGCCATTGAGCAACGCTATTTCCAGGAAGCACAAACGGCCATGGTGAACTATCGCACCCAAATGCTGGCGCAACACGAACGTCAACAGTCCACGCGACAGTTCCAACGCCTGTACACCACCCTTTATGACGACATGAAGGAGCAACTTGCCGATCAGCGCAACGTGGCCATCACCATGATGTCGAAAAACTACTTTTTGAAATTAAAACAGACGGAAACCATTACTTCAGATGCGCTGGCAACGGAAGACATTGACGCCATTAACAAAGCGATCCGTAACAACAAACGCTACGTGAATCACGTTGGCAATGCGTACCGCTCACTGTCGACCATGATGCCCGCACTCAAAATGGCGTTTGATCAACCGATTGCCCGCTACATGCGCGATATTGGCCAAAGTGGTGGCGCATTAGATGCCCATTATCAATACATCGAATCGCGCAATAAGCTGTATGACAACATTCACACTCTGGCCGCAGAAATTGATAAAGCGACCCAGATCCTCGACAGCTTCCGACACTATGCCAGTGGCCAAATGGACAGTGCCATTGATCGTGCCGATGTGGCTTACCAACAAGGCTACAAAAAAGCCCTCATCTTTGGTGGGATCATGGCGGCACTGGCCATGGCCATTGGCTGGTATGTGGCGCAGTCTGTCAGAAAACCACTGCAATCGACCTTAACGACCCTAGAGGCCTTAGCCAACGGTGACATGACCAAACGTAATGACGTGAACCAGTCGGTCGAATTCAGCCAGCTGGGTGTGTATATCAATAGCCTTGCGGATAACTTACAGGAAATATTAGGCCGTTTGAGTCAGGCGTCAGGCGAGCTCACCACAGTGGCTGAGCAAAATCAGGCCACCACCAGCGATGCCAAACAGCGCCTGCATGAACAACGCCAGCAGACCGCCTCTGTTGCTACAGCCATGACAGAAATGGAACATTCCGTGACGGAGGTGTCGCAAAGTGCTCAGAACACCATGCAGCGCATTCATGACGTTGAGCACGCCTCGCAGACCGGACGCGAAGTGATGAACAACAACATCGACACCGCGCAGCAACTGTCTGCCCGTTTGGATGAATCCGTCCAAGCGGTGGCGAACTTGCAGCAAACCAGTGGTCACATTGGCTCTATTCTGGATGTGATCCGCAATATCGCGGATCAAACCAACTTACTGGCACTCAATGCGGCCATTGAAGCGGCACGGGCCGGCGATCAGGGACGAGGTTTTGCCGTGGTGGCCGATGAAGTACGTGTACTGGCCAAACGCACCACGGACTCCACCGCTGAAATTGAGCAGATGATCACCACGTTGCAAGATCGCGCCAGCCAGACGATGACCTTGATGCAAAGCTGCCTAACCGAAATGGATAACAGCATTGAGCAAGCCAACAACGCCAATGCCGCGATGGAAGCGATTCAGGCCATTATTCAGGAAATCAGCATGATGAGCGCCCATATTGCCCATGCGGCGGAAGAGCAACGGGATACCACCGCCTCTACCGCCCGTACTTTAGAAGGGATCAGTCATATTGCGGATGCCAACTTTGCGTCAATGGAAGAAGTGGCCGCCGCCAGCCAAACGCTGGATGTGTTGGTGCATCAGCAAAACGATCTGGTACAGCGCTTTAAGCTCTAAGCCAAGCCTCTTTGACTTTCTCGCCGCCAGTGCATATTGGCGGCGAGTCTTTTTCGACAGCAAGCGCATTTTTACCTCACGCTAGACTCCCAGCTTCGCCGCCGTATTCCCTTTTTCTATCTTCTACTTTTCTTGCTTTAGCTGTCGCTTTACCTGCAAATTCACCCGCTTAGCCCTTTCCTTGATGCCGCCCACAGGCAAACGGTTGCTCCTTTATTCATCAACAAGATAGATTGTTTGAATTGTGACCTTTACATCCCTTTTCTAAGCAATTAGAATCGGTCGATTTTTTTTGGAGGGAAGCAACAATGACGACGATGAC
Organism: Photobacterium aphoticum; assembly: GCF_001029435.1. Classification (GTDB taxonomy): domain Bacteria; phylum Pseudomonadota; class Gammaproteobacteria; order Enterobacterales; family Vibrionaceae; genus Photobacterium; species Photobacterium aphoticum. The sequence goes on from NZ_LDOV01000017.1 coordinate 158,617, forward strand.
GATTACACGTCCTGACGACTGGCACATCCATTTACGTGACGGTGACGTGCTCACTGATACCGTTCGTGATATTAGCCGCTACATGGGCCGCGCGATTATCATGCCAAACTTGGTCCCGCCGGTGACCAACACTGAAGCCGCTCTGGCTTACCGCGATCGTATTCTTGCCGCCAATCCTCTGGCTCCTTTCTCTCCTTTGATGACGTTATATCTCACCGACAACACCACCCCAGACGACATTCGCCAAGCAAAAGCCACGGGCCACATTTACGCTGCGAAACTGTACCCTGCCGGTGCAACCACCAACTCAGATTCTGGTGTGACGTCTATCGATAAGCTGATCCCAACACTGGAAGCGATGCAGGAAGTCGGCATGCTGCTGTTGATCCACGGTGAAGTGACGACCCACGAGGTGGACATTTTTGACCGCGAAAAAACCTTCCTGGATACCGTACTCGGCCCAATCGTGGAAAAAATGCCAAACCTGAAAATTGTGGTGGAACACATCACAACGAAAGACGCGGTTGAGTTCATTAAAAACGCAGGGCCAAATGTGGGCGCAACGATCACAGCGCATCACCTGATGTTTAACCGTAACCACATGCTGGTTGGCGGTATTCGCCCGCACTTCTACTGTCTGCCGATTCTGAAGCGTAATACGCACCAGGAAGCGTTGGTTGAAGCAGCCACCAGCGGTAACCCGAAATTCTTCTTGGGTACCGATTCTGCCCCTCACGCCCAAGGCCGCAAAGAATCTGCCTGTGGTTGTGCGGGCTCTTACACCGCGCACGCGTCTATTGAGCTGTACGCCGAAGTGTTTGAGAAAGCCGGTGCGCTGGACAAACTGGAAGCCTTCGCAAGCTTCAATGGCCCTGACTTCTACGGTCTGCCTCGCAACACAGACACCATCACACTGACGAAAGAAAACTGGTCAGTGCCTGAAACCATGGCATTTGGTCAGGATGTGGTTGTGCCAATCCGTGCGGGTGAAGAAATGATGTGGAAAGTCATCGCTTAATCGACGCAGTGGCGGATAGCGAGAACCTAGAATCGAGTTACTAGAAACTAGAAACTAGAATGAAAACAAAAAAGGGGACGCAGCATTGCGTCCCCTTTCTTTTTCGCTCACTCAGAGTGTCACCTCTGATGCGTTCAGCACTAGCTCATCGCAGGATTGGGTTTCAGTTGCGTTTGCTGATCCGGTAAACGGATATGGTGGAACAAACGGTACAACACCGGCACCACAATCAAGGTCAGTACGGTGGCAAAGCCCAGACCAAACATGATGGTCACCGCCATCGGTTTAAAGAACACATCCGGCAACAGTGGGATCATCCCCAAAATGGTGGTTACCGCCGCCATACAGACCGGACGCACACGACTGACCGCCGCATCTACCACAGCCTGATATTTCTCTTTCCCGCTGGCAATTTCCAACTCGATTTGATCCAACAAGACGATACCGTTTTTCACCAGCATCCCTGACAAACTCAAGAAGCCCAGCAAGGCCATAAAGCCAAACGGCGTATTGAGCAACAACAGCCCCGTCGTCACCCCGATCACCGCCAGCGGCACCGTCGCCCATACGATCAGGGCTTCTTTCACTTTGTTGAACAGGAAGATGGTGATCAGGAACATCACCAGATAACCCATCGGCATGGTCTGGAACAAGGACGCTTTCGCATCTGCCGATGACTCATACTCCCCGCCCCATTCCAGTGAATAGCCCGGTGGGTAATTCAACGCTTCGATTTGCGGCTGAATACGCGCCTGCACCGTCGCGGCCGTTTCATCCCCCAATGGATCCGGGTCGGCCATCACGGTCAGCATGCGTTTACGGTTTTTCCGCACAATGAGCGGATCTTCCCAACGGATATTGACGCCGTTAATCACCTGCTGCAACGGAATGTAGCCCTGAATCGCCGGACTCCAAATCTTCATGCCTTCAATGGTGCTGACATCGACCCGCTCAGCATCCGGCAGACGTGCCACAATCGGCATCAGGTTTGTCCCGTCACGGTAAACCCCAACCGTTAAGCCAGAGAACGACATTTGCAGCAAATCATCCACGTCCTTTTTGGTGATCCCGTAACGACGCGCCTGACTTTCATTGAAAACCGGCTCAATCACTTTGTTACGTTCACGCCAGTCATGACGAATATTAAACGCCCCCGGATCCGCATTCATGATCGCAACCACATCCTTCGCCATACTGCGCAAGACTGTCGGATCCGGCCCCACTAAGCGCGCTTCAATTTTTGAGCCCGATGATGGGCCTAACATGATTTGCTTGATCTTGTATTCCAGCTCGGGGTGATCCGCATCGAGCATCGCACTGAGCTTGCTCATCACCGGAATCACATCCTCAAAAGTGTTCACACGGATGATCAGCTCCCCGTACGAGGAATAGCTTTTCTCTGGTGTGTACGTCAGCATGAAGCGCTGCGAGCCTTTCCCCGCACTGGCACTGACAAATGCCACACGTTCATCCTGCGTCACCTTATTTTCCAGCTCTTTAAGCGTGGTATTGGTCGCCCGAATGTCTGTCCCTTCCGGTAACCAGACATCGACCATGAACATCGGTGTGGTCGATGACGGGAAGAACGACTGCTTGAGTAAGGTAAAGCCATACAGGCTGACACCCAACATAATCACCAAAGTGATCACTGTGAGCCATGCACGACGCAGACAAAACTCAAGGAAGGATTTGTACCAAACGAACAGTTTGCCGGCATACGGATCGACATCGGCATCCTCTGTGCTGGTTTTGACATTACGGAAGAACAAATCCGCAAAGAACGGCGTCAGTGAAATCGCGGTGAACCAACTGAGCATCAAGGACACCAACAACACACTGAACAAGGTACGACAGTATTCACCGGTGGAATCCTGTGACAGGCCGATCGGCGCAAAGGCCATGACCGCAATCACGGTCGCCCCCAACAGCGGCCATTTAGTCTGGGTAACAATGTCTGACGCAGCCTGCATCCGGGTTCGCCCCTTCTGCATGCCTATCAGTATGCCTTCGACCACCACTATCGCATTATCCACCAGCATCCCCAGCGCAATGACCAGCGCCCCCAGTGAGATACGTTGCAAATCAATGGCCATCCAGCTCATGAACACAAAGGTGCCCAGTACCGTCAGTAACAGGATCAGGCCGATCAAAATCCCCGAACGCAGCCCCATGAAAAACAGCAGGACGATAATTACGATGGCCACCGCTTGCCCGAGACTGACCACGAAGCCGCTCACAGACTTGTCGACTTCGGTTGGCTGGCTGTACACCACCCCAATGTTGATCCCCACCGGTTGCTGCTCTTTGAGCTCCTGCAAACGGCGCTCTACGCGCGAACCGGCTTCCACCACGTTAATGCCATCGACAAAAGAAATACCGACATTCAACGCCTGCTGCCCGTCATAGGCGATCAGGTTATCGGGAATTTCTTTGAAATCACGCTTAATCGTGGCCACATCACGCAGGTAAATCAGCCCTTCCGAGCCTGTCTCAGTAATGATCAAATCACCGAGCTCATCGACATTTTTGAACTCGCCGGTCGGATGGACACGAATGTACTCACTGCCAATGCGTACGGCACCGGCACTGGTCACGAGGTTCTGGGTTTCCAATATCCCGTAAATGGTCTGTGGCGAGATCCCCAAGCTGCTCAAGCGCTGCATCGAGATTTCAATGAAGACCTGCTCTTGCTGGGTACCGGTAACGGAGACTTTACCTACCCCATCCACCAGCTCGATTTCACGGCGCAAGTAATCGACATAGTCGTTGAGCTCTTTGTAGCTGTAACCGTCGCCGGTAATCGCCAGCAAAATCCCAAAGACATCACCAAAATCATCAATCACCTGCGGTTCATACACCCCGGGTGGCAGTGACGGCTTGAGATCGTTCACCTTACGGCGCAATTCATCCCAAATCTGCGGCAAATCATCCGGCCCATAATTGTTTTTCATGGTCACGGTAATTTGCGATAACCCACGACTGGAGACCGAGTTCACCTCGTCCACATAGGTCAACTGCTGAATCGCTTTTTCTATCGGATAGGTGACTTCCTCTTCCACTTGTAGCGGTGTTGCCCCTGGATAGGACGTTACGACCATCGCATCTTTAATGGTAAAAGCCGGATCTTCCAAGCGCCCCAAGCCAAAGAACGCCATGGTGCCGCCAATTAAGAAGATCAGTGTCAGCATCCAGCTGATCACCTTATTGCGAATAAAATAGGCTGCTATATCTTGTTTCATACGCCGCCATCCTCCTTGTTCACGATCCGCACTTGCTGGCCTTCACGCAGTCGGTTTGCCCCTTCCACCACAATCACCTCATTGGCTTGTAGCCCACTGAGCAAACGTACCCCTTGCGGCACGACTTTATCGGTCACCACTTTGCGTTTACTGACCGTATTATCCGGCCCTACGACCCAGACGAACTTGTTGGCTTTTTCCAAATCATCCCCGTCTTCATTGAAAATGGCTTCCAGCGGGATCACCGGCTCACCGCGTCGGTAAATTTTGAGCTTCTGCGCATCGGCTTTCACTTCAACGGCCATCCCATCCAGAATGAACCGATCTTTGGGCATCGGCATGGTGAGTGTCACGAGGAACGAGCCCAATTCCGGATCAGGCTCGGTGGTAAACTCTTTCAATCGGGCGTTATATTCCGTGCCATCTTCCAGTACGATGCGAGCACCGGGCGCCGAGTCCTGTACTTCCACGGCGGTACTTTGCGAATAAATCATGTCCGGCGCCTGAATAATCACATCCACCGCATCCGTCAGGTGCAAGTTCATTACCGTTTGACCCACTTGCATGTTTTCAAACTGCTCAACCGGCACCCGGGAAATCACCCCGTCAAATGGCGCGCGCAGCTCCGTGAACGTCAGGTTTAACTTGGCCAAGTCCAACCGCGCTTTGGCAATACGACGTTGTGCTTTTAACTCATCAAATTGTGATTGCGGCAAAAAGCCCTGCTTTACCAGCTTGGCCGAACGGCGATACTGGCTGTCGGCTACATTGAATTTAGCGCGCGCATCATCCACTTCCAGCTTGTAATCTACCGGGTCAAGCCGCGCCAAAAGCTGGCCTTTTTTCACGCGGTCACCCGGCCGTACCGAGATATGGCTGATTTCGCCCTGCACCCGAAACGACAAACTGGATTTGTTCGCGGCCGCCGCTACGGCCGGAAATGTCAACTGAGGGGCAGATTCTGCCATCTGTACGGTCGCCACAGCCACGGGCGCGACTATCACCCGCTCTTCAACAGCAGGCTTCTCACACCCCGTCAACCCTACGGCACTGGCCAACAGACACAGCGCAAAGGGTAAATCTCGTCTCATTGTCATGCTACAGCCCCCTTTCCTTGACCCATGCCCGCACTTTCTGGCCTTCCTTCAGCTCAAACACACCAGACGTAGCAATATTGTCGCCATCGGCCAAGCCCAACAGCACCCGTCGTTTATCATCCAGTTTGACAGCCACTTTCGACACCATGCCTTGCTCATCCACTTTCCAGACAAACTGCTGATCGCCTTCTGTCATGATGGCACGTTGAGGGATCGCCCCTAACTCCCCGCCAGGCAACGCAACCCGTACATGACCCGCCATGCCCGGCAACAAGTTCACTCCGGCTGGGCGCTCCATAAAGAGAGTCACTTTATAGCTGGAGGTTTTCTCGTCGGCTTCGGTATCGAGCTCTTTAAATTCGGCAGGAAATTGCTGATTGGGGATGGTGTCAAACGAAACACTGGGCTTAATGTCAAACCCGCTGGAATGTTGAAATCGGGTCAACAGTTGGTCAGGTAACTGAAAAGTCACGTTGATCAACCCTGCACTTTGGATATGCATGACCGGTTGCTTAGCAGTGACGTATTCATAGTTTTCAATTAAGGAGAGGGACAGGGTGCCGTCATACGGCGCAATCAGGGTGGCATATTTCAGGTTGGCCTGCGCTTTTTCCAGTTCAGCTTTGGCTTGGTTCCGCTCGGCTTTTGACCGGTCAAAATCGAGCTCTGATACCACATTGGTTTTCAGCAGTTCCCGATCCCGTTTGTACTGCACATTCGCAAGTTCATAGTTGGCTTGGGCTTGCTCAACTAACAATCGCAACTGATCCGTATTTAAGTGCGCCAACGTCTGCCCCCGCTTGACATTGTCGCCCGGATCCACGACCACTTTGTCTAACTGGCCAGAGACTCGAAAGGCCAACACGGCCTTATCTCCCGCTTCCACCACCGCAGGGAAGGTACGAAACACTTCGTTATTTCCCACCGCAACGGAATGCAATTTCACCGGCCTTGATTCGGGCTCCGGTACCGGTGCTTCTTTCTCGCCACATCCTGTCACTGCGACTAACAGCACAGTTGTCGCTAACAATACGCGTCCCATAACATCCTCAATCCATTTCTTTTTGCTTTATTTATACGTGGAAGCGTTCGCAAAACAGCAACACAACTACCCACCTTTTGTTACCACTATAGCCCAGACAGCATGACATTATCTGAACATTACGCAAAAACATGACCAAAAACAGATCATTAAATTGCTTTTGCACAACATCATTCATGCTTTATTTACACCTTCCAAATAACCCAATGGGCAACACAACAAAGAAAAGGTGAAGTAAGAAAATGGGAGAGATCGGAGAGAAAGGTGGCTATACCACCGTCAGGAAAACGCCGTGGAGAAAGCGTTATGAAAAAGCATTGTGAAAAAGCGTCGTGAAAAAGCACGGTGAAAAACCCTGATCGCAGAAATAAAAAGGCCCCAACCAAGGTTGGAGCCTTCATCGTTCAGAGAACGCTTATCGCATTACATTTCTGCGATTTTGACTTTCCATGTGTCTGGACCAGTCTGGTGCGCATTCACACCTTCTGCATCCACGGCAACGGTTACTGGCATGTCTTCGACTTCAAATTCGTAAATCGCTTCCATACCCAAATCTTCAAACGCCACCACGCGAGCTTGTTTAATCGCTTTCGCCACCAGGTACGCTGCACCGCCCACTGCCATCAAGTACACAGCTTTGTGCTGTTTGATGGATTCAATCGCTGCTGGGCCACGTTCCGCTTTACCGATCATACCGGTAAGGCCTGCTTGCTCGAGCATCATGTCTGTGAACTTGTCCATACGGGTAGACGTAGTTGGACCAGCAGGCCCCACCACTTCATCACCCACGGCATCCACCGGACCCACGTAGTAAATAAAGCGGTTTTTGAAGTCCACAGGGAAATCTTCACCACGTGCCAGCATATCCGCAATACGCTTGTGCGCTGCATCACGGCCAGTCAGGATCTTACCGGACAACAGAATGGTTTCGCCTGAACGCCACTCTTGTACATCCGCTTTGGTCACGTTGTCCAAATTCACACGGCGTACATTGTCACCCACTTCCCACGTCACTTCTGGCCAGTCTTCTAGCTTCGGCGGCGTCAGTTCCGCAGGACCTGAACCGTCAAGGGTAAAGTGTACGTGACGAGTCGCCGCACAGTTCGGGATCATACACACTGGCTTAGAGGCCGCATGGGTTGGCGCGGTCTTGATTTTCACATCCAGTACGGTCGTCATCCCGCCCAGGCCTTGTGCACCAATACCCAGCTTGTTCACGCGGTTGTAAATGTCTAAACGCAGTGCTTCTTCGGCATTCTCTGCGCCGCGTTCTTGCAGCTCATGAATGTCGATAGATTCCATCAGGGATTCTTTGGCCAGTACCGCCGCTTTTTCCGCCGTACCACCAATACCAATACCCAACATGCCCGGTGGACACCAGCCCGCACCCATTAGCGGTACGGTCTTTTCTACCCACTCAGCAATGTCATCAGATGGGTTCAGCATCACCATCTTGGTCTTGTTCTCAGAACCGCCGCCTTTCGCTGCGATTTGAATGTCCACTTTATCGCCCGCTACCATGTCAATGTGTACCACGGCTGGCGCATTGTCTTTGGTGTTCTTACGGCTACCGGCAGGATCCGCAACGACAGAGGCTCGTAGCGGGTTATCCGGATTGGTGTAGGCTTGACGCACGCCTTCATCAATCATTTCTTGCACCGTCAGGTCACTGTCCCACTGCACGTTCATACCAATTTTGACGAAACAGGTCACGATACCCGTGTCTTGACAGATAGGACGACGACCTTCTGCTGACATACGCGAGTTGATCAGGATCTGCGCCATGGCATCTTTGGCGGCTTGGCTCTGCTCTTTGTTGTAGGCTTTTTCCAGCGCCTGCACAAAGTCCAGTGGGTGGTAGTATGAAATATACTGTAATGCGTCAGCGACACTGCTAATTACATCTTGCTTACGGATGACGGTCATATTTGCCCTCGTTGATTATTATCATTCCATGGCGCCCGATTTGTTGCTTCCAATGTAGGGTATGGTTCACATCATTTCCCCGTCGGTAGGGAAATACACAGGGGAAATCACGCAACCACGCGGCCATGATCCTCATGGCAGTTGCTCCAATCCACTTCCATAAATAAGAAGACAAAAAAGCGGAAAGGATCGTCCTTGGGCGTCGTATTAAATTCTGTGTTTATGATACTCTTGCGTACAATTTCGCGCCATGCGCCTATCGTACACCTGTCACAAAAAAGAAAATGATTTGTAAATCACATCCAGAACTGTTTATTGAACAACTCGACTACGACAAGGATGCATCGCTTACGTGGTTTGAACCGTTAGCAGGCCAGCCGTGGGCCATGATATTACGCTCGGCCGCCTCTGATCATCCAGATAATCGCTTCGATATTTTAGTTGCCGATCCTTTAGCCACTTTAGAGACACATGGTGAAACAACTCGTATTAAGTTTTCAAATGGTGATGAAAAAATCAGCACCCTTGATCCCTTCCACTTAGTAGAGAAAATTCAGCACGATCTCCTGCCAAGCCTGAAACCCGTGAACGATGTGCCATTCATCGGTGGTGCCATCGGATTTTTTTCCTACGACCTTGGACGCCGTGTTGAAAAAATTGCCACAACAGCAGCGCATGATTTAGGAACGGCCGATATGGCGGTGGGCATTTATGACTGGGCGTTAATTGCCGACCACCAGCAAGAAAAACTGTACGTCATTTCCCCCAAGGATCACCCGCGCTTGGCGTGGCTGCAAGCACAGAAAAAACGTCATGATGCCGAAGCATTGACAAACAACACATCACAAGATAATCGCTTTTTATTAACATCTCCTTGGCAAGCCAACATGGATAAAGCGACATATTGCAACAAGTTTGATCGCGTCCAAAACTACCTGCTTTCCGGTGACTGTTATCAGATCAACCTGGCACAGCGCTTTTCCGCCCTGTACCAAGGGGATGAATGGCACGCCTATCGCTTACTGGAAGACAGCAACCAAGCCCCTTTTTCGGCGTTTATCCGCACCGAAGACAGCAGCGTATTGTCCGTCTCACCGGAGCGTTTTTTGCAGCACCGCCATGGCCTGGTGGAAACCAAGCCGATCAAAGGAACACGACCACGCAGCGCTGATCCTGTGACCGATCGCGCATTGGCTGATCAATTGCGCACAACCGAGAAGGATCAGGCTGAAAACCTGATGATTGTGGATTTGCTGCGTAATGACATTGGCCGTGTCGCCAAGCCGGGCTCGGTGTCTGTACCGAAACTGTTTGATGTGGAAAGTTTTCCGGCTGTACACCACTTAGTGAGTACCGTCGTGGGTGAGCTGGACAGCCAATACAGCCCAACGGATTTGCTGCGCGCTTGCTTCCCGGGCGGTTCAATCACGGGGGCGCCGAAAATTCGCGCGATGCAAATCATTGAAGAGTTAGAGCCACACCGTCGCAGCGTGTATTGTGGCAGTATTGGCTACATCAGCCGTTGCGGCCAGATGGACACCAGTATCACCATTCGTACCCTGATTGCCCATCAGCAACAGATCCATGCCTGGGCAGGCGGTGGGTTAGTGGCAGACAGCCAAGCAGACAGTGAATATCAGGAAACGTTGGACAAATTAAGCCGCATTTTACCGACACTGCCGAGCGCATAATCATCGCGTAAATTGCCTGCACTTTTCTGTTATCAACATGAAATGCCAAGCTTTGTTTGCTTTTATGAGGCTTGGCTTTTTTTGTACCATTTATTATGCTGACTGCACATTTTTACCGACTACGGTTGGTAAAACGCCGCCACTTTGCGAAGGATTTATCGACAATTAACTCGATAAGTGGTTGTTTCAGCATCTATAGTTAAACTATGTGTCATCGGCTCCACGGAAGGTTTATGAATACTCAAGCGCATCTGCTCACCCGTTTTTTACTGGCTCCCCAAGCCAGTTATGATGCCAGCCATACCAACCGTATTCAGCAAAGCCTTAACCTGCGTGATCCCCTCAAACAGGCAGCGGTATTGATCCCGCTCGTCCCCCGTCAAAATCATTATCACGTGGTGTTTACGCGCCGAGCACAACACCTGAAACATCACCCAGGTCAGGTCTCTTTCCCAGGTGGAAAATACGAATCACACGACCGCGATCTTATTGCAACAGCCCTGCGTGAAACCCACGAAGAAACCGGTATTGTGTGTTCTCGTGAAAATATTATTGGCCAGTTGCCTGCCCTGCCAACCGTCAGTGGCTACCTCGTCACCCCTTTTCTGTCGATCATCTCGCCGGATTACACCCCGACACTTGATGCCAACGAGGTGGATGAGTTGTTTGAAGTCCCGCTGGATTACCTATTGAACCCAGTGAATATGCGGGCTCAAGAAGTCACCATACGGGGCAAAAAACATCACATCTATTCAGTCCCCTTCCATCAATATTCCATTTGGGGCGCCACTGCACAAATGATCAAAGTGCTGTCAAAACAGCTTTGGCATGAGCCAAAATAATGTGACACATTATTTTCCCTAATTTTACCCACCAAAAAAGTGTGATCAAGATCACTTTAATTTGTATTGCAATTTCACCCCGTTACATAACGAGATCTTGATCAAAGTTTTCTTGCAATAAATAACGAAAATGCGCTCCGTTCCTAAATTTCCGTTCCGTAATTCAACTTTGGATAGATAATCATGCAAACATCTACAAGCACTGCAGCCACCACTGCTGCAAAAGCAGGATGGACGTACAAAGACGTAACTTGGGCACTATCGCTTTTCGGTACTGCTGTAGGCGCAGGCGTTCTGTTCCTTCCGATTAAAGCCGGTGCTGGCGGTTTCTGGCCTCTAGTGATCCTTGCTCTACTTGCACTGCCAATGACTTGGTTTGCTCACAAGAGCCTTGCGCGTTTCGTACTTTCTGCAAAAGATCCTAACGCTGATATCACTGATACAGTAGAAGAGCACTTTGGTAAGACTGGCGCGAACATCATCACTTTTGCATACTTCTTTGCCATCTACCCAATCGTACTTATCTACGGTGTAGGTATTACTAACACTGTTGACTCTTTCATGGTTAACCAGCTAGGTATGGAATCTATTCCACGCTGGTTGCTGTCTGGTGGTTTGATCCTTGCGATGACTGCGGGCGTTCTGTTCGGTAAAGAACTAATGCTAAAAGCAACATCTGCTGTGGTTTACCCACTAGTATTCGTACTATTCGCGCTATCTATCTACCTGGTTCCAGAGTGGAACTCTTCAATGGTATCAGTAGCACCGGATTGGTCTGCAATGCCTTCTGTTGTATGGCTAGCAATTCCAATCATCGTGTTCTCTTTCAACCACAGCCCAATCATCTCTCAGTTTGCTAAAGAACAGCGTCAGCAGTTCGGCGACGATGCTGTGAAGAAAACAGACATGATCACTGGCGGCGCAGCAATGATGCTGATGGCGTTCGTAATGTTCTTCGTATTCTCTGTTGTTCTGTCTATGTCTCCAGAGCAGCTAGCTGAAGCACAAGCACAAAACATCTCTGTACTGTCTTATCTGGCTAACGTACACGAATCTCCACTGATCTCTCTAATGGGTCCACTGGTTGCTTTCGCTGCGATTACTTCTAGCTACTTCGGTCACTTCCTAGGTGCACAAGAAGGTCTAGTAGGTCTTGTGAAGTCTCGTTCTTCAATGCCTGTAAGCACTATCGAGAAAATCTCTCTAGCATTCATCGTTGTAACGACTTGGATTGTTGCGGTAGTTAACCCAAGCATCCTAGGTATGATTGAAACAATGGGTGCACCGATGATTGCTGCAATCCTGTTCCTGATGCCAATCTTCGCAATGAACAAAGTACCAGCTATGGCTAAGTACAAAACGTCGACAGCTGCACAGATTTTCACAGTACTATGTGGTATTGCAGCCATTACTTCGGTAATCTACGGCGCTCTATAAGGCAGTTCTCACCAAACGTGTGATAATTGACCACTACAGATTGTCTAAACGAGAAAATGTGCTACAACACATAGTCTTCAAATACAATTCACGTAGAATATAGCTACTAAAGAGCAGGACGCTTACGCCCCTGCTCTTTTGTTTTGTTTATCTCGCCAAGGAAGGGGCGGGAATGATAAGAACGACACAGTCTAAGGTGGAGCGAGATGGCTTCTCTGACTGAAGGTATTAGCAATGATCAGTGTTTTTGATATCTACAAAATTGGTGTGGGTCCTTCCAGTTCGCACACTGTAGGTCCTATGAAAGCGGGTAAAGAGTTCATCGATGACCTTCGCGCCATGGGTAAACTTCGTGATGTGACTAAAATTACGGTTGATGTATACGGTTCGCTTTCTCTAACCGGTAAAGGTCACCACACCGATATCGCTATCATCATGGGCCTAGCAGGCAACAGCCCAGAACATGTTGATATTGACGGCATTCCAGGTTTTATCGCGCGTGTTGAAGAGACTGAACGTCTACCTGTTGGCATGCACTGTCATACTGTTGACTTCCCTCGTGAAGGCGGTATGAACTTCCATACAACGAACCTTCCTCTACACGAGAACGGCATGACTATCCATGCTTGGATCGGTGATGAAGACGCATACACGAAGACTTACTACTCTATCGGCGGTGGTTTCATCGTTGACGAAGAGAACTTCGGTAAATCAAGCGAGTCTTCTGTGAAGGTTCCTTACATGTTCACAACTGCTGATGAGCTTGTGAAGCAATGTAAAGAACACGGCCTGTCTGTGAGCTCTCTGGTTATGGCCAACGAGCGCGCAATGAACGCCGAAGAAGAAATCAGCACTTACTTCGCTAACATCTGGCGCACAATGCGTGAGTGTATGGAGCGTGGTATGAGCGAAGAAGGTATCCTGCCTGGTCCACTACGTGTACCTCGTCGTGCTGCTGCCCTTCGTCAGCAACTGCTAACAACTGAAAAACTAAGCAACGACCCAATGACGGTTGTTGACTGGGTTAACATGTACGCGTTTGCAGTTAACGAAGAAAACGCAGCGGGTGGCCGCGTGGTAACAGCACCAACAAACGGTGCATGTGGCATCATCCCTGCGGTACTGGCTTACTACGACAAGTTCATCCAGTCTGTAGGTCCTAAAGAGTACACCCGTTACTTCGCAGCATCTGGCGCAGTAGGCGGTCTGTACAAGCGTAACGCTTCTATCTCTGGTGCTGAAGTAGGCTGTCAGGGTGAAGTCGGCGTGGCATGTTCTATGGCGGCAGCGGGCCTTGCTGAGCTGATGGGCGGTAGCCCTGAGCAAGTATGTATGGCGGCTGAAATCGCAATGGAACACAACCTGGGCCTAACCTGTGACCCTGTTGCTGGTCAGGTACAGGTTCCATGTATCGAACGTAACGGTATTGCTGCGGTTAAAGCGATCAACGCGTCTCGCATGGCACTACGTCGTTCTTCTGAGCCTCGCGTTTCACTGGATAAAGTGATCGAGACAATGCTAGAAACCGGTAAAGACATGAACGCGAAATACCGCGAAACGTCTCAGGGCGGTCTGGCTATCAAAGTGATCTGCTAATCGCAATCCTTTGAGGCGGGCAGAACACACTGCCACGCGCATGAAAAAAGCGACCTCCGGGTCGCTTTTTTTGTCTCTGAGTTTTATGCGTCAGTACGCTCCACCTGCTTAGTACGCCCCACCTGCGTTGTGCAACAAGCTTTCTATATCTTCCGCTAACGCTTCACCACACTGTAACGTCGTCACCCAGGAAATGGGGATCCCTTGCTGATCGCCAAACCCGTAACACGCCCCTGCCAACGCACCAACCAATACGGCGCGGCCACAACTGTCACCGGAGGCACGGATGTTATTCAGTACCGCTTCGGTATAGCTACTGCTGTTTTGTAAAATCCACGCCGCCATCGGCAGACTGTCTCCTAAATGACAGGCCTGATTCACAATGGTCAGCACATGGCTCAAGTCATTCACCTCGCCATCCAGCTTACGGACTTGCTCAATTTTGTCTTTGATTTCAGGCGGGCTTTTCACCGCTAAAATGTTCAGTACCGGTTCCATTCGGCGCGAGCGTAATGCTTCATTCAGTGCACTGGCAAAGGCTTTGGCACAGCTTAGCGCCGTCTCATTTTGATGAGTGATCCCGACAAGACGCTCGATTTCTTTCTCTAATTGATCAGACGGTAATTTCAGGGACACCAGCGCAGGAATGGCACACAAGGCAGGGTTTTGATCATCATCGCTTCCGGAGTCATCTGGCCATTCATCAGGCGAGAGAGAAAACAAGGTCAACAGTAAGGCTTTGGTTGGGCTGTCGACATAGCCCATGAACTCTCCGCCAGGCCCGAAGTAGTCCAGCATGGCTTGCTGCATGCTTACGGTATCCACATCCGGCTGACTGAGTAAACGGATATACAGAGCGACCCACTCACCGTAAATCGTCAATTCCCCTGCTGTCAGCTTATCGTGGGCGTAGTAGCCTTCCACGCCCTCGTAGTGCTGTGGATCAGGCTCAATAAAAGGGAAATGCGGTAACTCGGCTAAGCTGGCTACCCGCTCTGGTGAATAGATCCAGTGCGTTCCCATGCTTGCAGCATCGGCCACCAGCGCCCCCATTAATGCAGCATAACGTTGTGTCATATCGCCTCTCCCCTATCGCAATCACACAGTTATCTCTGGCTATAAGCTTAGGGCAAAGCGACTGATTCGCCGCACAAACTGTTACGTCAAACGCGTCATTGCATTCAGCACATCATCAACCGACAAAAAACAGGCATAAAAAAACCCGCCATCAGGCGGGTTTCTTCAATCAGGACAGAAAAACTTATGCAGCTGCTTTAAGCGCTTTGTCTTTCTTTAGCTCGCCAACTGGCAGGATAGTACGACCGTATTCGTTGTTCAGTACTTGTGCCATTGCGAAGTAGATTGCGCTTGCACCACAGATGATGCCTTCGAAACCTGCGATAGTGCCGATTAGCGTGCTACCTGTGAAATCACGTGCTGCCAATAGGAAGAACAGTACAGTCAGAGAACCAAACACGAACTGCTTAGCACGTGGGTAGCACAGTGAACCGATGAACATGAAGCCAGTGAAGATACCCCATAGTAGTAGGTACCAGCCCATGAAGCCCGCTGGGCTTGCAGGTAGACCCATGTAAGGCATAACAAGGATACCCACTAGTGACAACCAGAATAGACCGTAAGAGGTAAATGCGGTTGTACCGAATGTGTCACCACGCTTGAAACACATCATGCCAACGATTACTTGGCTAAGACCACCGTAGAAGATACCCATCGCTAGGATCATTGAGTCAATTGGGAAAAAGCCCGCATTGTGGATATTTAGAAGGATGGTAGTCATACCAAAACCCATTAGACCTAGTGGTGCTGGGTTCGCTAGTTTCGTCGACATTGAGTTCCCCTACAGGAGTCTTTCAAAAAAAGTGATAAAAAATAAAATTTGGTGGCACTCCATTGGAATGCGCGGCGAATTCTAATGGACGTCGTGGGCCAAATCAAGCCACAAACCGTGTAAAACTTAATCAAACTCAAAAAAATGTTGTTTTTTCTTCATTCCTGTAAAGTTCTTTTTCTCTCAAATGCACCAGTAAGTGTTACCAAGTGTTTTACAGCAGCAAAGTATTGCCACTAATACATCCCAACTATTTCATTTTAAATCAGCATCTTACCAAAATTCACCGCTGATTACATTTCGCACAAGCTGTCACATTCATCACAAATTTCACATAATTTTCCTTAATTAGTCATAAGCCAATCTATAGGCATAAAAAAAGCAGCATTTCTGCTGCTTTTTTTGAATATCGAGAGTTATTCCGCTAATTTGTTGCCGCTTGTACCGCCTGACTGTCTGATTCAACCACCTCATCCGCAGCGTTAACCTCGGTACTGTCCGTAGACACTGCAGCCGTTGATGTATTCGGACTGGCGACATTGTGGCTAACCGCAGCAGGGATTACCGATGGCAACACTTCGGCTGGCACGATGTCCGTCGGCGTTACAGCAGGCGCGGCATCCACCACAACGGCAGACAATTGAGACTGCAAGTCCGCAATTTTTTCATTTTGCTGGCGAATCAATGCCTGCAACGTGGCTAACTGATCTTCTGTATTGGCTTTCTTACTTCCCAGCTTTTCCGTCAGATCTGACACTTGGCGGGCCAAGGCCACTTCCTGACGAATGGTTTCAGCTTGCACACTCAAAGGGCGATCACGCAAATCAGTGTCATTCAACGCCTGAGAAATCGCCAGCATCTGCGCTTCAACGTCTAACAGATAAGCTTCGTACTCATCACGGCTGCGATCGCGTAACGCTTTCACTTCCGCCGCCATATGCTCAGCATGGGCCAGTTCAAATTTGATCCGCTTAACAACCTCACCAATGGCATCAAACTCACGCGGCGATTTATCAATTAACGCTTTACCGACATTGATTTCTGATTCTACCTTGGCATAACTGATCGGCGCAAGGTAACGCACATCCTGACGACGCAATTCACGCAAGGTTTGCTCTTGCGGCGCAATATAGATGCGTTTGATCACACGCACTTCCAAACTGCGGGCGCGAGACAGAAACTCTTTCTGCTCATCTTTGGCTTTACTGATGTCCCCTTTCGCCACTTCACTAAATAACGCCGCATAGAAGCGATCTAAGCGTGCAAATTCACTGTGGTAATGCTCACCCGCATCAATCGACATCAGATAATCCATCTGCGTCATTGCTGGGGCTAACACATCATTTGCCACACGTTGCAGGTATTCCAATTCCTGGTAGTTGTGATCAACCACAGAGATCTCTGCATTGAAGCGATCGAGATAGGTCTCCGATGAAAACAAGGAGTAACTTTGTTTAGCTAACTCTGGCGACATTTCAATATCACGGTACAAGCTATCCGCACGCAGCCAGCTTTCCATCATGGTGATGTACTTATCCGGGGCATACAGGCGCAATGTCTCCGCATTGATTAACTTTTCTCGCCAGTAATGATGGGTATGCTCTGCAGCTTGCAGCACATTCTCTGCGGTAAAGGTGCCATCCTCGCGGGGTTCTCCTTCCGGGGTTGAGCTACATCCCCCGAGCAAAGCCGCCAGCACAAGAAGACCAGCCGCTTGCTTGCCATAATTCATATCCGTGTTCCGCTTTTACTACCCCGCCAAAACAACCAGCAGGATATTATTTTATAAATATAATGTATTTAATTATTGTATATGACTGACACGATCATAAAAAGTTCATCCTCATATTTTACTCACACCATGAAGATACTTAACGGTTCTCTGACATTTCCCCACACATTCATGACTTTTAGCGACAAGCTATCGCTTTTTACGCATAAAAAAACGAGCCACACCAAGGTGTGACCCGTTATATCCGCTTATTTTTTCTGTCATTTTCTTGTGATGCGAGAACATCACGGTGTATTCAGCCAAATATCTGCGCTCAAAAAATGACAGTTACCCTTCAATATCATCCAGTGTCGATGCGGGCGTGTCATTCAATCGACAGGTACAGATCTGATTCAAAATACTCAACAGACGATCTTTATTCAGCGGCAATGGGTTGCCTTTAATGGAATTTGACAGCAACGCATCTTCTGCCACTTCCTCAAACATCATGTCACACAAACCGTAGTCGGATACACGCGGCAAGGCTAAACGTTCTAACGTGCGTTTTGTCCAGGCAATACCATCGGCAATTTCCGCATCTGTTCGCCCGGTTAAGATACACGCCAATTGACGATAACGGTTCAACACATCAGCACGCCCCGCTTCACGGGCAGCCAACACGTTTTCTTGCATCACATACGGTGCCAACTGTGCGGTGATCAAGCCGTGCGGCGCATCCAACCGCCCGCCTAACGAAGACGCCAGGCCATGTGCCGCCCCTAACTTGGCGTTGGCTGAAGCCATGCCACCTAACATGGCGGCAAACGACATATCCGCACGCGCTCGCGGATCATCTTCTTCACAGGCCGCAATAATCGCCCCCGACAAGCGACGTAACCCTTCTTCACACACCATGTCGGTTAACGGGTTCGGATCACCACACACATACGCTTCCATCAAATGCGCAAAGGCATCCATCCCACAATAGCCGGACATCACCGGATCCATGCCGTAAGTTAACGTCGGATCGACAATGGCCAAATCGGCCAGCATATCAGGGCAGCGCAGACTGACTTTGACATTCTCTTGCGCCGAACGCAGCACCGCATTTTTGGTCACTTCCGACCCCGTACCCGCCGTTGTCGGCACGACAATAAAAGGCAGCGGTTTTGCTTGCAATGGCACATTACGCCCCACCACTTCCACATAGTCGTACACGCTGCCTTGGTTAGGGATCAAGCCGGCAAGCGCTTTCCCCGCATCCATCACACTGCCCCCACCAATGGCCAGTACCATGTCAGGACGGAATTTTCGTCCCATCGCAGCCATTTCTTCCACCATGGCAATCAAAGGTTCCCCATGAACCGCAACCTGCTGGTAACGCATGCCTTGCTGCTTTAAATAGCTGATCACCGGCTCTGCCCGTGTACCGTCTTTCCCTGTCACCAACAAAACGCTATAGCCAAACTGATTGAGCGATGACAACGAGTTGACCAACGCCCCTTCACCAAAAATGATTCGCGATGAGGTCATGAACTGGAACATAAGGCACTCCATTACACAGTGAGATTGAGTTAATTATTAATGAGTGTGCCCCGTTGTGAATTCCTGTTTTTGATTCTAAGCAAGCTTTTACCAGTGAAATCCATCGCTTACCCCATAATGCATTCATTGTCACATTTTGTGGTGATTTGTTGCGTCACAAATATGAAATGCTAACGAAACGTTACTATCATTTTAGAGTTCTAGTCTTATCTACAGCAAAAAATGGCAATGAAGCCAAAAAATTACACGCAGGGGACATGAAATGAAAAAGACAGTATTGGCATCCACTTTCACCACACTCCTTTTTGCAGGCGCCGCACAAGCCGCTACCGTTTATCAGGACGATAACAGCTCGTTGAGCATCGGTGGTCGTGCAGAACCTCGCTTTAATATCTCTGACAATAACGAAGTCGATGGTGACAGTTCGTTTGAAGATATCACGCGTGCTCGTGTCAATATCACGGGTAAAAGCCAAGTCATGGACGGTATCGGTGCATTTGGTACGTATGAGCTAGAAGTCGGCTCAGGCAGTGATGAAACCCTGGAAACCCGTTACCTGTTCGCCGGTATCGACACCCACTACGGTGCGCTCTCTTACGGTAAGCAGGATTCTGCCCAGGTCATCCTGACAGACTTCACCGATATTCTGGCCACCTTTGGCGGTGATGCCGCAGACCTTATCAACGGCAACAAAGACAAACGTGAAAATAACTTTGTCTACTCGGGTACCTTTGAAGGGCTAACTGTTACTGCCAACTATGTCGTTAATGATGAGAAGAACACCGATAGCTACGGCATTTCCTTTGTGTACTCACTGCCAATGGGACTGGATTTAGGGGCCGGTTATGTTGACGGTAAGGAAAGTGATGTTGATGCGGATCAGTTCAACTTAGCGGCAGCTTACACGTTCAACGATTTCTACTTCGCGGCGGTGTATACCGACGGCTCACTGGGTGATCTTGATTTGAAGGCCTATGAAATCGCAGCGGCTTACAAAATCAATCAAGTGACCCTGCAAGGCGTCTACAACTTCCAGGAAGCCGATAGCACAGATACTGTCGACTATGTGGCTCTAGAAGGGATCTACAAATTCAACAGCAGCTTCCGCGCTTATGCCGGTTACCGCTTCGAGCAAATCGATGCATTGGATGACCAAATCCAAGCCGGTGTGCGCTACGACTTCTAATAATAAAACGCGGCTACGCGCATAGCACACGCTCGTAACACTCTCACACAATAACTGCTTTCGCAGTGACCAAGCACCGGGTATCCACTCGGTGCTTTTTTTCTTTGTGCCCACCCGCATGCCTCTTTACGTTGCACCTTCATAAAGAAACGTCGAACGGCGATATCCTCATCAATCGGTTTTATCTATCACAGCAAGAGAGAAAACCCGCTTTCTCATTGGCGACAGTCACGTTATAGTAAGTCCATCAAATTTAAGGAGAGCTATCATGTTTGTTGTTATTTTTGGTCGTCCAGGCTGCCCATTCTGTGTTCGTGCAAAAGAACTTGCTGACAAGCTAAAAGAAGAACGTGACGACTTTAACTACCGCTACGTTGACATTCACGCGGAAGGCATCAGCAAAGCTGACCTTGAGAAGACCGTCGGTAAGCCAGTAGAAACTGTACCGCAAATCTTCATCGATCAAGAGCACATCGGTGGCTGCACAGATTTCGAAGCGTACGCAAAAGAAAACCTGGGTCTGTTCCAGTAATCACCACGATTACCTACAGTACGGTAACAATTTTATAAAAAGGCTGAGACATCAGCCTTTTTTCATTTCTGCTATTAGAAAAATCCGCATGTCGAAATAGTTTTTTTCTCCCAAAAGCCGGTATTTCCGTTAGTCTCACCCAATAAAATCGGCTAAAATTTTCGCCACTTTTGTTGCTATCGTCTCTCCTTCGGAAAAAATTGTTGTGAATATCGATGTTGCCGCCCTTCTCCATCAGAATGATATTCTGTTGTTATTTGTGGTCCTGGCTGTTGGTCTCTCTGCAGGTAAAATTCGCATTGCGAACATGCAGTTAGGCAATTCAATTGGTGTATTAATCACCGCCCTGCTCTTCGGTAATGCCGGCTTTACCTTTAATGCGGAAGCCCTCAATATCGGCTTTATGCTCTTCATTTTCTGTGTCGGTATCGAAGCAGGCCCTAACTTCTTTGGCATCTTTTTCCGTGACGGTAAGCATTATTTATTGCTCGCCCTCGTGGTGGTCCTCTCTGCGGTCGCCATTACCGCCATCATGAGTAATTATTTCGACTTAGGTTTAGGCATGGCCACCGGCTTAATGGCGGGCTCTCTGACGGCAACCCCTGTGCTGGTTGGCGCCAAAGACGCCATTGTCAGCGGCCTGACCGATGTGTCTGATCCCACTGCGATCCAACAAATCGTTGACAGCTTGAGCGTGGGCTATGCCATGTCTTACTTGATCGGTCTGGTGAGTGTGATCATGCTGGCACGTTTGATGCCGATGCTGCAAAAGCAGAACCTGGCGGAATCGTCACAGCAAATCGCCCGTGAGCGCGGTATCGGGGAAAGTGCCCAACGCAAAGTTTACCTGCCTATCATCCGTGCTTACCGTGTCGGCCCAGAGCTCATTAACTGGATTGACGGCCGTAACCTGCGTGAATTGGGTATCTACCGTCAAACCGGCTGTTACATTGAGCGTATTCGCCGTAACGGCATTCTGGCGAACCCTGATGGTGACGCGATTTTGCAAGAAGGCGACGAGATTGCCCTTGTCGGTTACCCGGACAGCCATGCCCGTCTGGATCCCAGTTTCCGTAACGGTAAAGAAGTGTTTGACCGCGACCTACTCGACTTGCGCATTGTCGAAGAAGAAATCGTGGTGAAAAACGACAATATCGCCGGTAAACGCCTGTCGGAGCTGAACCTGTCTGAATACGGCTGTTTCCTCAACCGCGTGGTACGTGCCCAGATCGAAATGCCGATGGATCACAATATCCTGCTGAGCAAAGGGGATATCCTGCAGGTCAGCGGCGAGAAAAGCCGAGTATTGGGTTTGGCTGAGCGCATTGGTTTTATCTCGGTACACAGTCAGATTGCTGACCTGATCGCGTTCTGCTGCTTCTTTATCATTGGCTTACTGGTCGGTTCGATCACCATGACCTTCGGTCACATCGCCTTTGGTTTGGGTAGTGCCGCAGGCCTGTTGATTGCCGGTATTACCTTGGGCTTTTTGCGTGCCAACCACCCGACCTTTGGTTACGTGCCGCAAGGGGCGCTGAACATGACCAAAGATCTTGGTTTGATGGTCTTCATGGTCGGCATTGGCTTAAGTGCAGGTTCCAACCTGTTTAACTCTCTGGCCAATGTGGGTTTGATGGTGTTTGTGGTCAGCCTGATGGTGAGTGTGATCCCGGTGGTACTGGCGTACCTGTTCGGGGCCTATGTACTGAACATGAACCGTGCACTGCTGTTTGGTGCCATTATCGGTGCCCGTACCTGTGCGCCCGCGATGGATATGATTAACGAACACGCCCGCAGTACCATTCCGGCGCTGGGTTATGCCGGTACTTATGCCATTGCCAACGTGCTGTTGACCATTGCCGGTACCCTGTTTGTGATACTGAGTTAACGCCATCGCGTCGCCTCAATCGACTCTCTGCCCTCTGATGGAAACATCAGGGGGCATTTTTTTGCATGTTATTCTTTTGAGTCAGCCCAGATTCAGTCCCTGTCGTCTAAGCTAGAGTGAAATAATGTCCCAAATTACAACGAATTATTCGCCACTCCCTAGGCGATTCAGTATATTGAATCAATTCAAAACACATTGGTAATCAAAATTATGCGAATCCTGATTGTTGAAGATGACCCCATTTTGAGTCACCACCTGAAGTCTCAGCTCAGTGAAATGGGTCACCAGGTACAATGTGCCGGTACCGCCGAAGAAGGCTTGTTCTTTGCGCAAGACTACCCGAACGATGTCGCGATCGTGGATATCGGTCTGCCTGACCGCGACGGCATCAGCCTGATCAAAGACATGCGTGACAAAGGCCTGCGCTTACCCATCCTGATCCTGACCGCCCGCTCTAACTGGCAAGACAAGGTCACGGGGTTGGAAGCCGGTGCAGACGATTACCTCGTCAAACCATTCCAGAAAGAAGAAATGGTCGCCCGCCTGAGTGCGCTGGTTCGCCGCAGCGCCGGTTTTGTGAAACCCGAAATGACCGCCGGTGATATTCGTGTCGATCTGCTGGCCAAGCAAGTGTTCATTCACGATACTCAGCTTGAACTGACGGCCTTTGAATACGATTTGCTGGAATACCTGATGCGCCACAGCCGCCAGGTGGTCTCAAAGCAGCGTTTGCTGGATGTGCTGTATGAAGATCAGGAAGGCGATCCGAACACGATTGAAGTGATGATCAGCCGCCTGCGCAAGAAATTCACCAGCAACGGGCAGGATAACCCGATCTCGACCATCCGTGGTCAGGGCTACATTTTTGAACTGCAAGCCCAGTGATGAAGAACATTATCCAACCAAGACTACGCCGCCGGGTATTAGTGACCTCGGTGGCCATCATTGTGCTGATCACCTCGGCGCTGGCTGGCGTGATCAATCAGCTCTACAGCCAAAGCTACATGGCCGCCTACTCGTCCGAATTGGTGGCGCAAATGCCGATGGTGGTTGCCCAGCTTAACCGCGCGGGTCTCATCAAAGACGTCGATAAATGGATCAACTCGGTCGACCCGTCTAACACGGACTACATGTCGGTGGTCTGTGATAAAAACGACCATACTATCTGGCTGTCTGAAGAAGCCAAAGAAGCCAGTATCGGCGACATCTGTGGCGAACTGCCCAACAACATTCCCGTCCCTACCTTAGTAGAAACCCTCTCCGGTGAAAGCTATATCGCGTACAACATGAGTCAGGAACGCGAAGGCGGTAAGGTCTACCAATTGGTGGTCCTGCGCTCCGGCGACGCCTATCAGTCATCCCTGAAACAGTTACACAAACGCACCACCTTTTATTTGGGATTGTTTGTTCTGCTTGCCATTGCCTTCTTGATTGCCGCGTTCCATTGGAGTTTCCAGCCGCTGCGTAAACTGGCGACACAATTGGATCAAATGACCGATGCCAAACGGGAAAATTTGGATGATAACTATCCGATGGAGCTGCAGGATGTCACGCACGCCCTGAACCGCTTGATTGAGATCAGCAACACCCAGAAAGGCCGTTACCGCCAAGCGATGGATGATTTGGCCCACAGCCTGAAAACCCGTTTAGCCGCCACCAATGCCCTGCTGGATGACAACGACATTCCGCGTCACGAATTAAACCAGCGCATTATGGAGCAAATCAGCCAGATGGATGAACTGGTTCAATACCAGCTCAAACGTGCCATGATGGGACAGCAAGGCCTGCAAAAAGACAAGACCGATCTGAAACCGCTGATCGACAGTTTCAGTCGCTTGTTAAGCAAGGTCTATATGGATAAGGACATCAGCCTGAAATGCAACTTCAACGACGCGCTGACCTTACCGGTTAACCGCAGTGACTTGATGGAGCTGCTGGGCAATCTGCTGGAAAATGCCTACCGATTTTGTATCAGTGAAGTGCATGTCAATGCCGTGGAAACCGCCGACCATTACCTGATCCGCATTGAAGATGATGGACCAGGCGTGGCAGAAGCAATGAGGGAGGCCATTTTCCAACGCGGGGTCCGAGCTGACCAACGCAATCCGGGCCAAGGCATCGGTCTGTCGGTGTGCCATGAAATCGTCATGAGCTACCGAGGCAGCATTCATGTGGAAGAGTCCACGCTGGAAGGGGCCGCCTTTGTGATTGAGTTGCCGAAGCGCTAATACCCGATACTGTTTGTACTATCCATCAATGTACGCCTATAAAAAAAGTACGCCCATAAAAAAACCGCCATTTCGGCGGTTTTTTCTTATTCAGCGTCACGTGCCTGGACAATAAGACAGGCACGCGCATGCTTTAGATGTTTTCTACGTCGAACTCAACAGCCGGGTTCACGTCTGCGTCGTAGTCGACAGTCGCGATACCGAAACCGAACAGTTTCAGAAACTCATCTTTGTACTGCTGGTAATCAGCCACGTCGAACAGGTTCTCGTTCGTCACGTTTGGCCATAGCTCACGACAGTGCTTCTGAATGTCTTCACGCAATTCCCAGTCATCCAGACGTAGGCGGTTTTCGCTGTCGACTTCTGCTGCGCTGCCATCTGCTTTGTACAGACGCTGCGTGAACATACGGTAGATCTGCTCCATACAGCCTTCGTGAACGCCTTCTTCGCGCATCTTCTTGAAGACCATCGCGATGTATAGCGGCATCACTGGGATCGCAGAACTCGCTTGGGTTACCACCGATTTCAGTACTGCTACGTTTGCAGAACCGCCGGTTGCAGACAGCTTGCTGTTCAGCTCTGTCGCTGCACGGTCAAGGTCCATTTTGGCCTTGCCCAGTGCACCGTGCCAGTAGATTGGCCAAGTGATTTCAGTACCGATGTAGCTGTATGCCACCGTCTTACAACCGTCAGCCAGTACACCTGCGTCAGACAGGGCATTGATCCACAATTCCCAATCCTGACCACCCATTACCGTCACAGTGTCTTGTACTTCTTGCTCTGTTGCAGGCTCAATGCTTGCTTCAATCAGTACGTCTTTGTTGGTATCAACCGCTGTCGCCGTGTAGGTTTCACCCATCGGCTTCAGTGTTGAACGTACCACTTCACCGGTCTCTGGCATTTTACGCACAGGAGAAGCCAGTGAGTACACCACCATATCAATCTGACCAAGATCGGCCTTGATCAAATCGATCACTTTCTGTTTTGCTTCGTGAGAGAACGCATCACCATTCAGGCTCTTGGAATACAGACCTTCTTCTTTAGCAAACTTGTCGAATGCGGCAGAGTTGTACCAGCCTGCTGTACCCGGCTTCTTCTCTGTACCTGGTTTTTCAAAGAAAACACCAATGGTTGCTGCGCCGCCACCGAAAGCCGCTGCAATACGAGATGACAAACCGTAACCACTTGATGAACCTACCACCAATACACGCTTAGGTGCATTAGCAATTGGGCCTTGCGCCTTGGTATAAGCGATTTGCTCTTTAACGTTTTCTTCACAACCCACAGGATGCGTCGTTGTACAAATAAATCCACGAATTTTAGGTTTGATGATCATTTTCAACTTCCCTTACACAATTAGCAGTAGGATAAAAGGTAAATGACAAGTTCGCATTAATTTTATGAGCGAAAACGCTAAATTGGGCAGTGGTTGGAGGTGTTCGCACGTGAACGTGCTGAATTTTGCGCAAAAAAAGTGCCACGCGATTGCGTGGCACATGGGAGACACCAGGTTATTATTCTGCGACTTGCGTCTTAGGCAGCTTTTCCCGGTTGTAGGCCGCCTTTTTTAAATTTGTCTGCAGCAAAATGATCCACTTGAATCGCTTGCTGTCTGAGTTGCTCTGCATTGTGTATCTTATCCGCCTCGCCTTCTGTGACGATCCCCACACTCAAGGCGATTTGTAATTTTTCTGTTAATGAAACCTTGCGCGGGATCTCACCCCTCTTGATCGCTTCGGCCAATTTTGTCTCAATCTCTTTGACATCATGCAGCGCAATAAACGCTCGCTCCATAATCCCGACCGGATCCGAGGCCGCTTCTCCCACGTAACACAAGTGCGACAAACGATCTCGTTGCGCCCCCGGCACTATCAAGGTTTTCGCCACAGCCAACGTCAAGGTATCGTTCGGGGCAGCATAATGCATCCCTAATGGGAACAGCAGACTGCGCAGCGTCAAGCCCACACCCTTGCGCGGGAAATTAGCAAAAATGCCGTCAAATGCCTCGGCACACTGGTGCAAACAATACTGCACGCCGTAGTTCACCAAGGGTAAATCTTCAGCCAAACGTCCTTCGTCTTCATAGCGTTTGAGCACCGCCGACGCCAGATACAAATGACTGAGCACATCTCCCAAGCGGGCAGATAACATTTCATGGCGTTTAAGCGCTCCCCCCAACGTCAGCATGGACACATCCGCCGCCACCGCCAAGGCTCGGCTCATTCGGCCTAGCTGACGATAATGCCCGGCCGTTTCCCCACTGACCGGGGCGCGATTAAAGCGCGAACGGGTGAAGGCATTCAGGAAAGATTTGGCACTGTTACCGACCGCAAAGCGCACGTGTTTCGCCAGCAGGCGGTCAAAATCTTCCGCCCCTTTTACTGTATCCGGATCGCTGGCGGCGGCCATTTCCTGCAACACATAAGGGTGACAACGCGTCGCACCTTGGCCGAAAATCATCAGGTTTCGGGTCAGGATATTCGCCCCTTCCACCGTAATGGCCACAGGCATCCCAAAGTAATGATGCCCAAGATAGTTCATAGGCCCGAGCTGGATAGCGCGTCCTGCATGAACATCCATCGCGTCATTGAGCAAGCGGCGGGCGATTTCTGTCATGTGATATTTGGCAATCGCGGTAACGATGCCCGGGGTTTCCCCCATATCCAATGAGGTCGTAGTCAGCGTCCGTGCCGCTTCAAGCATGTAGGTTTGCCCGGCTATGCGGCCAATAGGTTCCGCGACCCCTTCAAATTTCCCGATCGACATACCAAATTGTTTACGCACGGCGGCATACGCGCCGGTGGTCCGTGCCGCAAGATGGCCCACTGCCGTCCCTAGTGCCGGCAGCGAAATGCCTCGCCCGGCTGACAGACATTCCACCAGCATACGCCAGCCTCGACCGACATAATCTTGCCCGCCGATCACCCAATCCATCGGGATGAACACGTCCTGACCACGCGTTGGCCCGTTCATAAAGGCCAGATTGAGCGGGTCATGACGCTCACCCAGCTCCACACCCTCGTGATCAGCCGGGATCAAGGCACAGGTAATGCCGATATCTTCCTTGCTCTCAACACCTTCCTCTTCACTGAGTAAACCGTCGGGATCATACAATTTGAATGCCAGCCCCAGCACACTCGCCACTGGCGCTAGCGTGATGTAGCGTTTATTCCAACTGACACGGATCCCCAACACGTTCTGCCCTTGGTATTCGCCATAACAGACGACGCCCTTATCCGGGATCCCCCCGGCATCGGAACCCGCTTCCGGCCCGGTTAAGGCAAAACACGGAATGTCTTTCCCTTCGGCCAGGCGTGGCAGCCAATAGTCTTTTTGATCTTTCGTGCCGTAATGCGTGAGCAGTTCTCCCGGCCCTAAGGAATTGGGCACCATCACACACACCGCCGCACTCAAGCTTTTCGTGGCAATACGCGCCACAATGGTCGAGTTAGCATGGGCGGAAAAATTCAAGCCACCGTACTCTTCGCCGATGATCAGTGAAAAGAATTTTTCTTTGCGCAGAAACGCCCACACCGCTGGCGGCAGATCTTTGTCTTCTTGTACGATTTGATAGTCATCCAACATATCCAGCAACGTCATGAGCTGGTTGTCGATAAAGGCTTGTTCCTTTGCCGTGAGCGTCGGTTGCGGATAGGTCAGCAAGGTATTCCAGTTGGGCGCCCCGCTAAACAATTCACCGTCCCACCATACACTGCCGGCTTCCATCGCCTCGCGCTCTGTCTCAGACAACGGCGGCAGCACTTGCTTGAACACCTTAAAGGCGGGATCACTGAGGTAACGCTTTCTAAGATCGGTCAGCATACTCATAGTTCAGGTCCTTTCGTCACGACGATTGTTATGGATGACTTGTGCGTCAACGACGCGCTCTTTTCACACTATCCTTCGTGTATCAGCGACAAGGGCGCATCAATCGGTGCGGCCACGCCTGCGGCGAGATACGGCACAAGACGTTCTATTAAGTCTTCGGGGGTTACATGTTGGGCGAAATCGTTATTGGCTATTTCGCACAATGCGGTAGAAGAAGCCATGGTGAACACCGAGGCGCCTAAGGTGAAATGCAATCGCCAAAACAAGGTTTCGGGATCCAAGGATGGGTTGGCACGGCGTATCGCGGTGGTGAACTGCGCCAGTACATCGTCATAGCGCGTCACAATGAACCAGCGCAAATGCCCTTGCACATCGGTGTACCCACGGCCAATCAATGACATGAAGATAGTGGCACCATTGGGACGAAAGCCATTGAGTGATAATAACGGTGCCTTAATGCAACGAAACACATCTTCCATACAGAAATCGTCTCGGGTCAGCAGTACGCGTAATTCATCTTGCAGCGCTGGCATAAACGATTCTAAATATCGCCCCAGTACCGCGCGCACTAAGGTTTTTTTATCACCGTAGTGATAATTCACTGACGCCAGATTCACCCCGGCTTTGCTGGTAATTGTGCGTAACGAGGTATCGTTAAATCCTTGCTCAGCGAACAGCAACTCTGCGGCATCCAAAATGCGGGCTTTGGTTTCTCCCTTTCCTCCAGCCATATTCAATCACCTGTATTAAACGCTTGTTTAAACCTTACACAAGCACCACACAATTAACAAGTGATAAACAACTTTTTAACCACATGCATTTCTCAGCCGGATCTCATGACACTGCATTGAGAATGGTCGGCTGAAAAAAAATTCGAGAAAAAGGAAAAAAAGTGGGAACCAAGAGAAAAAGCGCGGGTCATAACTAGTGCCACTGCTTTTTCTTAGAAGATATTCTTCGAAGCCCGTCCCCTCATGGAGATGGGTTTTCTTTCATTTGGGGATCAGAAAAATCATCCCTGTTGAGGTAAAAAGCCAATACGAACGTGTGTCGTCAATGGCCTTCCTGGCACCTTTCCGGCGGATAACGATAAGCCTCACCGATGTGCCACATATCCCGTTGCACTTAGCAGAATGAGTAAGAAAAAAATCAGCTTAAAATCATCCATTTAAAAAATATTCACTTTTTTTTGAATACATATCGGAACCAATGCCAATTCCCTCGGTCATAAATAGTGACATTAAGATTAAAGAGTTTTTGATTTGTTCGCTGGCCGCCAACACGCATTCTTATCTTTAATCGTTTGATGCCACTGCTGCTAAACTCCTAATTGTGTAAATAGAGCTTTGCCCACTGCCAGTCAGTGGGCTTTTTTTTTGCCTGTTACTCACTTGCCTGTTATTCAGCGCGTTAACCACGTGTGCAGGCCTATCACAGCTATCCCTTTCCTACATACCTTTTCCTGCTGTACACGGCTTGTTTACTGAACACTGACGCATGGCTCGGCATCGCGTACATACCATCACAAAGCGGAACGTGATATGACACGTAGATATGCAACAAGAAGGATAAGTTATTGGCAGTTTGTCCTTTTTGCTCTTTACCCGTTTACTTGGCCTACTTACTATTGACACAGTGATCAGCAATCACGAAAAAGATACGCTATCAGCATGATAAATATACCTATTTCATGCTTGCCGTTGTTATTCTTCCGTAGAGAGAAAGGGATTAAATGGACTTTAAAAAAATCTATATGGTCTGTATGGTTGCAGCCCTAGCTGGATGTGCAACGCCACCAAAAACACACATGACCCTTGCTGAAAAAGGCCAATATGTTGCGAACACGGACAGTGCAACAGAAATCGCCGGCCTGCCTTCTGATAAGCTTGCCGTCATTTCAAACATTGCCTTTATTGATGAATCCAACATCGTCCCTGCCGTTAAAGGCACACGTTTTGGCCTTAGCTATGATGTGACCGGTGAAGATACCCAAGTGATCCACCAAATCACCTTCCCACCAATGACGGATCCAACAACGGGCAAAACGGTTGAATCCATTACTTACAATCAGGCCATCACAACCGGTAATACCTTCTTTGGTTACTACCTGTCTGAAGACTGGGAAGTGGTCCCTGGAAAATGGACGTTCTCTGTCATCATGGATGACGATGTTGTGCTGACGGAAGAATTTACCCTCGAAAAACCGGTATATTGATCGGCACGTACACACATTCAGCAGCACACTGCCCCTGATAAAAACGGCCTAATGCATGGGCCGTTTTATTTTCAGCCAAACACAGCCCGCCTCTTCAACATCAGCCTGAACGAAAAAAATTAAAAAAAATGCACATTCGTGTGAACTTTGCCGAAAAGCCTTGGTCATACTAATAACATTTCAAATTAAAGAACGTTTCAACATGATGTTTATCATGCTTCACCTTCTTTAATTATTGATGCCACTGCTGCTAAACTCCTAATTGTGTTTATTTTTCATCCCGCTGTTCTGACAGCGGGATTTTTTTTATGTGTCACAAGCCTATGTATAAATAAACCAACAATACACGCAGTTATTGTCTATATTTCTGGCGGTAACGACATTAAATGAGGATTTAACAGCGTCAGCCCTAATAATTCGCAGGTTCGACCCGCATCGATCACTTTCGCATCACGCTGTTGGATCTCTGCCGTACTGTCTGGCGCAAAATCCGGCAATGGCAATCCTGCTTGATTCGCCATCGCGCAATAATAGGCAGAACGCGACGGGTGATCATGCGCAGCCAGATGCAAAATATGCCCTCCCCATCCCTGTTGACCCAACGTAATGATTCGTCTGATTGCCGCAATACAGTCCGCCTGATGGATCAGATTCACCGGATCGCCGCCATGAGGGATAGCTTTGCGTCCTGACAGGAAACGTACCGGGTGACGTCCCGGGCCAATCAGCCCTGACAAACGCAACACCACTGCATTGTCTCCCCACATCTGTAACACAAGCTGCTCCATGTCTGCATGTGCCTGACCGGACGCGGTTTCAGGTTGCACTGGCGTATCTTCATACACGGTACCTTTCGCATTGCCATACACCACCGTTGTGCTGATAAAAATCACCCGCTGAGTGCCGCACTGCTGAGCGACATCCAGTAACTGGCTGACATTTTGCTGCCACGCATCGACAGATCCTGGCTGACGACCGGGAGGCACATTCACCACCAACACGTCGGTGGCAAAAAAATCGCGAACGGCCTGACTCGGTGAAACTACGTCATTCGGTAAGCACAAAGGAATCCCATTCACACCGATGGCCGACAACGCCTCTGCCGCTGCCACGGTCTGACGACTGCCCCACACCTGCGCCCCTAATTGCACCAGATGATCCGCTAAGGGATACCCTAACCACCCGCAACCACAGATGCTCACTTTCGTATTATTCCATATATCCATCTGTCCTCCCGGCCATTTGCAATCAATAAAATGGCGGTAAATAACCACCGCATTTTTTTCAGCCTGTAAATTAATTCCCTACAACTGAAAATAAACAACAAAATAAGGCCAATATCGCGCTTAAATCTGTCGTTTTACATAATTTTCATTTCAGTTCTGAAAGGAAAAACTCGATCTTTGTCAAACTATAATAAAAAGACAACGTAATTACCCGTGATTTGCTAGGAGCAGATCGCTGAAAAGTAGTATAGTTTCATCAAAATGGCGCAATGAGTAAGAAGCAGCCAATAATGAAATTCAGTAACGAGCGGTAACCGCCATGAATACCCTAGAGAAAATTCAAAAGAACCTTGATAATTTCAGCAAATCAGAGCGTAAAGTCGCTGAGGTCATCCTAGCATCACCTCAAACTGCGATTCACTCAAGCATTGCAACTCTGGCGAAAATGGCAGACGTCAGTGAGCCAACGGTCAATCGCTTCTGTCGTCGACTCGATACCAAAGGATTTCCTGATTTTAAACTGCACCTGGCGCAGAGCTTGGCCAACGGCACGCCGTATGTGAACCGTAACGTCGAAGAAGACGATGGTCCTGATGCCTACACGTCGAAAATCTTTGAATCGACCATGGCATGCTTAGACGTAGCCAAAAACAGCCTGGATCCGATGCAGGTGAATCGTGCGGTGGATTTGCTGACACAAGCCAAGAAAATTTCCTTCTTTGGTTTGGGTGCTTCCGCCTCTGTTGCGCACGATGCCCAAAACAAATTCTTCCGCTTTAACATTCCGATTGTCTGCTTTGATGACATCGTGATGCAGCGTATGAGCGTGATCAACTGCTCTGACGGTGATGTCGTCGTGATGATTTCCCACACCGGCCGCACCAAGAGCCTAGTAGAAGTGGCGCGCATGGCGCGTGAGAACGGGGCGACCGTAATTGGGATCACCGCCAAAGATTCTCCGCTGGATCGTGAATGCTCCCTGTCGATTTGTCTGGACGTTCCAGAAGACACGGACATTTACATGCCAATGGCCAGCCGTGTGGTCCAGATGACCGTTATCGATGTACTGGCCACCGGTTTTACCCTTCGCCGAGGGGCGGGTTTTCGAGAAAACTTAAAACGTGTGAAAGAGTCACTGAAAGACTCCCGCTTCACGAAAGAAGGCATTTTATAAAAAAGAAAGCACGACGCGAGTCGTGCTTTTTTTATGTCATCGCAAACCACTACACTTAACACAACACCTCCCGTTTTCAGCCGGCTTTTCCTGATCAAACAGCGACTGAACAAAAGGTTTTATGGTGGTGTAAAAATTCCTTTATCAAGGCCAGAAAACGGTGTCTTTTTCTTACATTTTGTTGATAAAGAACAGCTTCTTCTGGCACGTGAGTGTAGTACTATTTCTTGCACATCAATGAAAGTGATGATCATAATGCAATCGTTTTCATTGCAAACAATGATACAAATGGAGCTTACAATGTCTGAAAGGCTAAGACGTACTAAAATCGTAACAACCCTGGGTCCAGCAACTGACCGTGATAACAACCTAGAAAAGATTATCGCAGCAGGCGCTAACGTTGTTCGTATGAACTTCTCCCACGGTAGCCCAGAAGATCACATTCAACGTACAAAGACTGTTCGTGAAATTGCAGCCAAACTGGGTAAGCACGTTGCTATCCTGGGTGACCTGCAAGGTCCTAAGATCCGCGTATCAACCTTCAAAGACAACAAAATCCAACTGGCTATCGGTGATGTTTTCACACTAGACAGCGACCTTCCAAAAGGTGAAGGTAACCAGCAAGCCGTTGGTCTTGACTACAAAGAACTACCAAAAGACGTTGAAGCTGACGACATCCTGCTATTGGATGACGGCCGTGTTCAATTGAAAGTAACGTCTGTTGAAGGCAACAAAGTTCACACTGTTGTGACTGTGGGTGGCCCGCTGTCAAACAACAAAGGCATCAACAAAAAAGGTGGCGGCCTGTCTGCAGAAGCACTGACTGACAAAGACAAAGCTGACATCATCACTGCAGCACAAATGGGCGTAGATTACCTGGCGGTATCTTTCCCACGTAACGGCGAAGACATGAAATACGCACGTCGCCTTGCAGTTGAAGCTGGCCTAGAAGCGAAGCTAGTTGCAAAAGTAGAGCGCGCTGAAGCGGTTGCAACTACAGAAGCAATGGATGACATCATCATGGCTTCTGACGCCGTAATGGTTGCCCGTGGTGACCTAGGTGTTGAAATCGGTGACCCAGAGCTAGTAGGCGTTCAGAAGAAACTGATCCGTCGTGCTCGCAGCCTGAACCGTGCAGTTATCACTGCGACTCAAATGATGGAGTCGATGATCACGAGCCCAATGCCAACACGTGCAGAAGTAATGGACGTGGCGAACGCCGTACTGGATGGTACCGATGCGGTAATGCTTTCTGCAGAAACAGCAGCAGGTGACTTCCCGGTTGAAACCGTGACGGCGATGGCTGGCGTATGTATGGGTGCTGAGAAAGAGCCAAGCATCAACGTGTCTAACCACCGTCTGGCTCGCACGTTTGAATCACCTGAAGAAACCATTGCGATGTCAACCATGTACGCTGCTAACCACATGGAAGGCGTTAAAGCGATGGTCGCAATGACTGAATCTGGCCGTACGCCAATGATGATGTCTCGCATCTCTTCTGGTCTGCCAATCTTCGCGATGTCTCGTAACGAGAACACCCTAAACCGCGCGGCACTGTACCGTGGTGTAACACCAGTGTTCTTCAACCGTGACAGCGATGCAGGTCTGGATGCTGCGAAGCACGCACTAAGCGTACTGAAAGAGCACGGCTTCCTGAACACCGGTGATCTTGTGATCATCACGCAAGGTGACGAAATGGACAAAATCGGTTCAACCAACAACATGCGTATTCTGACAGTAGAATAAGCCCTGTTCGGTTATCGACCTGAATAAAAAAGCGTGAAGGCCAAACCGGTCTTCACGCTTTTCTTTTTTCTGCGCTAAATCGCGTTCGCTAAGGCGATGTATCAAGATGTTGCATCAAGGCCCTGTATTAAAAAGCCCTCTCAAGGATAGGTTTTATCCACCCTTACCCCATCATCAAAATACAAAATCCGCACGGCATCCCCTCGGGTAAAGCGCATGCTTTGATCCACATCCTGAATCACATCAATCAAACGCCCATCACTGGCTTTAATCAATATTTCCACCAAATGGTAATCCACCACCCGCTTCGTCGGCTGACGTTCATGGGCAATGCTCGCCCCCGCAATCGCCCCGACAGCGGTCGCTACTTCCCGTCCGGTGCCATCACCAAACTGGTTGCCAACCAAACCACCAATCACACCACCCAATAAGGTTTCCCAGCCATTGCGCTGTGACGACTGGACCTCCTGATAACTGATATAACGCACGGTATCAACCTGACCAAACACCACTTCATTGACCTGACGGGCCTGATTGCGGTTGTACGGTGCCGCCGACACCACTAAGGGCAACATTAGCAATAACAATAACGCTTTTCTCATCTTATAATCCTCTGTACCCTTTCATCTTACCCATGGCACTATGCAATCCGTTTTTCATTATGGCAATCTATCTTCCTGAGCTCGACCCGGTCAACACTGACTTTCCCGCCCCTGAAACTGCGTTGGCAGAACCCAATGGCTTGCTGGCATTTGGGGGTGACTTACGCCCAGCCCGCTTGATCTCAGCGTACCGTCAGGGCATTTTCCCGTGGTTCTCGGAAGGTGAGCCATTGTTGTGGTGGAGCCCTACCCCGCGCGGTGTCTTTCTGCCGGCCCAATTTACCCCAAGCAAAAGCCTGCGTAAGTTTTACCGCAAGTCAGGGTATACCATCACACTGAATCATGCCTGCAAAGACGTGATCCAATTATGTGCCGATACCCGTGGCAAAGACGAAACCTGGATCACGCCAGAGATGATTCGGGCTTACCAGAACATGCATGAGCTTGGTTACTGCCATTCGGTGGAAGTGTGGCAAGGCGAAAAACTGGTCGGTGGCCTGTACGGCATTGCGATGGGTGGCGTGTTCTGTGGGGAATCGATGTTTTCAACCGCGGATAACGCTTCTAAAATTGCATTATGGTGCTTTTGCCAACACTTTAGCGCGCATGGCGGTCAACTGATTGATTGCCAAATGATGAATGATCACCTTGCATCACTGGGGGCGGCTGAAATGGATCGTCCGATGTTTACCCAAGCCCTGCACCATCTGCGCGATGATGTACTCGATGCCCTTTGCTACCAACCTCAGGAGCTGACACCGGTTTTCTCATGAGCCCTTTTAATCAGATTTCACTGCGGATCGGCCTGACACCGGAATCCGACTGTAACTATCTACCCGGCCAAACCGAACAACTGGGCGTGGTTATGGATCATCACTGGTTCACCCCCGCCGGTTACGGGGTGCTGTTAGCATCTGGCTATCGCCGTAGTGGCAGCGCCTTGTATAAGCCGATGTGTCAGCAGTGTCAGGCATGCACGCCACTGCGCATTGACTGCATGGCGTTTACTCCCAGCAAAAGCCAAAAGCGTCAGCTTAATCAAATGAAGCAGTTCCGTTGGGAGTTCAAACCGACCCTCGACGATAATTGGTTCGCACTGTATGAACGCTACATTCGCGAGCGTCATGCTGGCGGTTCGATGTATCCGGCCAACAAGGCACAATTCTTTGAGTTTTGTACCGCCCCATGGATGAAGACACTCTTTTTGCATGTGTATGACGGTGACACGCTCATTGCCGTGGCCGTTACCGATGTGTTTGATGAGGCCCTGAGTGCGGTGTACAGCTTCTTCGATCCTGAAACGACGCTCTCATTGGGCACCTTATGTGTGCTGTACCAGATTCTGTATTGCCAACAAACCGGCCGCGAGTGGCTGTATCCGGGCTACCAGATTGATGAGTGTCCGGCAATGAATTACAAAACCCGCTTCCAGCCCCACCAAAAGCTGCGGGATAATACGTGGCGCTCATAAGTTCGCCAATCGACAATCTGTTATTTCGCAGGAGCTGCACGCCATTTCGTAATTTGTACAAATACTACATTTTGAACGAAGTGAGAGATAGAGCTGTTATTTTCGCCGGTAACAGCTTGCAAATTAGATAAAATGCGTTTTAATGCATTACAGTAGCTGACAAAGCCCTACAGCAAGGGTAAAATTGCCGCCTGATATTTACACTCAAACAGATTCAAGGCATCATCCAGCCCGATCAAGATGAATGGCTGGTAGCCTATAGAGGATTCAATGGCAAAAGAAGACGTAATTGAAATGCAAGGTACTGTACTTGATACACTACCTAACACAATGTTCCGCGTAGAGCTAGAGAACGGTCACGTTGTTACCGCTCACATCTCTGGCAAAATGCGTAAAAACTACATCCGTATTCTTACTGGTGACAAGGTAACTGTGGAACTGACTCCATACGACCTAACCAAAGGCCGCATCGTCTTCCGCGCCCGTTAATCTTTGCGATAAGATTACAGAATACAAATAAAACCCGGCTCTGGCCGGGTTTTATTTTTTCCGCCAATTCATACGTTATCCCTCTCTTTATATTCACTTTTCCTCTCTGTTTTCAGCGGCTTTTCGGCTTCTCTTCTGCCTCACTTTTGCTCATCAAACTGATAGCTTTATCATCAGAAAATCTCATTGAAACATGCAGATTATTTTATTTGCCTCACGGGGGTTTCGGTTGTCTAATCGCACTGCACCCAGCTGACGTGGTAGGACCATGCAACCGAGGTGTAGACGGGTTCAGCCATGAGCCTCATCTTTCTTCATACCGTGAAATCTGTCTGCAGCACGGCCGTGTAGGAATGACAATGAAACCTTTCGCAATCCATGATGCACTAGTGCAATTAAGCCTAGTCACCGTTTGCGACACCGCAGCCACTCTCCACCCCAAAGACATTTCGCTAACGGCATCGAATAATCCCCTTGCCCGTCGCAAGAAAAGGATGTCACAAAGGCGGACCAAAAGGCCCGTTAGCCAATAATCGTTTGGCTTAATCGGTTTCACGCAGCCTGCGGAGCGTGTGCCTTCTTCTATCTATACGCCTCTCCGCACGCTTGATGAGTATTATCAACTTGGTGCTTGCAGCCTCAACGGCTGGGCTTTGCCACAGCTGTCAATAACACCACTGCCTGCACCCAATCACTGATTCGAGGAAGTAACATGAGTGATTGGTCTATCAATGATGCACGTGACGTTTACAACACTCCATACTGGGGTCAAGGCTACTTCGACATTAACCCGCAAGGGGAAGTCGTGGTTAAACCTGATAACGTCAATCCGAACCATACTATCGCCCTGTCACAATTGGCTGATGAGCTGATTGCCAAAGGCGCGTCGTTACCGGTGTTAGTTCGTTTCCCTGATATTTTGCATCATCGGGTGGATAGCCTGTGTTCGACCTTTAACGAGGCCATTGAACACTACGGCTACCAAGGTAAATACCTCGCGGTTTATCCCATCAAAGTCAACCAGCAAGAAGCGGTTGTCAGTGAAATCCTTGCCAGCCAATACGCCAAGCAGCAACGTCAGCTTGGCCTTGAAGCAGGCAGCAAACCTGAGCTGATGGCGGTACTGGCCATGGCACAACAAGCCAGCTCAGTGATCGTCTGTAACGGCTACAAAGACCGTGAATACATCCGCTTGGCGCTGATCGGCGAAAAGCTGGGGCACGAAGTGTATATCGTGCTGGAAAAATTGTCTGAACTGCAGACGGTAATGGAAGAAGCCGCCGCGCTGGGTGTCCGCCCTCGTTTGGGTCTGCGTGCTCGTCTGTCATCGCAGGGCAAAGGCAAGTGGCAAGCCAGTGGTGGTGAGAAATCAAAATTCGGCCTGTCTGCCGCACAGGTGCTGACGGTGCTGAACCAGTTGCGCGACAAAGGCATGATGGATTGTCTGCAGTTACTGCACTTCCATCTGGGCTCACAAATCGCCAACATTCGTGACGTGCGCAATGGCGTGGGCGAAGCCAGCCGTGTGTATGCCGAGCTGAACAAGCTGGGCGCGAACATCACCACGGTAGACGTCGGTGGTGGCTTGGCGGTGGACTATGAAGGCACCCGTAGTCAGAGCAGCTGCTCAATGAACTACAGCCTGCGTGAATACGCCAATAACGTGGTTTATACCCTGGGTGACGTGTGTAAAGAATACGACATTCGCATGCCACGTATTATTTCAGAGTCAGGCCGTAACCTGACGGCGCACCATGCTGTGCTGATCACCGATGTGGTCGGTGTAGAAAGCTACAAACAAGAGTCCGTGTACCCGCCGGAAGAGAGCGCACCACAGATCCTGCATAACATGTGGCACTCTTGGCAGGATCTGAAGGCCCTGACTGATCACCGTTCACTGGTAGAAATTTACCATGACAACCAGAGTGATTTAGCAGAAGTGCATACTCAGTTTGCGATGGGCATGCTGAACTTCACAGAACGTGCATGGGCCGAGCAAATCAGCCTGCGTCTGTGTTATGAACTGGAAAAACGCCTGTCTACCAAGAACCGTGCGCACCGTCCGCTGCTGGATGAGATGCACGAGCGTTTGGCTGATAAGTTCTTCGTGAACTTCTCGCTGTTCCAGTCTCTGCCGGATGCATGGGGCATTGAGCAGGTGTTCCCGGTACTGCCGTTGACCAATCTGGACAAAGCGCCAGAACGTCGCGCGGTGATCCTGGACATCACCTGTGACTCTGACGGTGCCATTGATCAGTACGTGGAAGGCCAAGGCATTGAAAGCACACTGGCTGTACCGGCGTGGACCGATGAAGCGCCATACCGTTTGGGCTTTTTCATGGTGGGTGCGTACCAAGAAGTGTTGGGCAACATGCACAACCTGTTTGGCGACACCGATACCGCCACCGTACGTTGCAAGCCAGATGGCAGCTACCACATTGAACAGGTAGAGCGCGGTGACAGCGTGGGCGATGTCTTGCGCTACATGCACTTGGATTCTGAGCTGTTCCTTCGCCAATACGAAATCATGGTGAAAGAGCACCTGCCAGAGAGCGAACACGCAGACATTCTGGCTGAGCTGGCGGAAGGCCTGCAAGGTTATACTTACCTGGAAGACATCCACGGTAGCCGCTGATTTTCGCAAAGCGAATCAAATGATTTATCTACAGCCCCGCATCGTCATCGAGAAACAAACACGGGCAATGCGGGACTGCATGAACACGATTTTTGGAGTTTTATTATGGCAACACTGGCCAATTACCCTGACTACTCGCTGTACGCCAATGCGTTTGGTTTCTTGCGTCAACCGCTGGACTTTAACCCACAAGCGTCTGACGCCGATGTGATCATCACCGGAGTACCGTTTGATATGGCCACCACAGGCCGCTCTGGCAGCCGTATGGGCCCGGGCGCTATCCGCCAAATCTCCACCAACCTGGCTTGGGAAGGCAAGCGCTGGCCATGGACGTTCTCACTGATGGATAAGATCACCATGGCAGACTGTGGTGACTTGGTGTTTGATTCTGGTGATGCAGGTCAAATGTGTGAGCGTCTGGAGCAGCACGCGACAGGCCTGCTTGAGCAAGGCAAAACCCTGCTGACTTTCGGTGGTGACCACTTTGTGACCCTGCCGCTACTGCGTGCACACGCGAAGAAGTTCGGTGAAATGGCGCTGATCCACTTTGACGCGCACACTGACACCTATGACATGGGCAGCCAATACGATCACGGTACCATGTTCTACCATGCGCCTAACGAAGGCCTGATTGATCCAAAGCACTCGGTACAAATTGGTATCCGTACCGATTACGACAACAAAATGGGCTTCAATGTGATTGATGCAGGCACCGCCAATGACTGGTCGGTCGATCAAATCGTTGAGAGCATCAAACAAACCGTGGGTGATCGTCCGGTTTACCTGACGTTTGACATTGACTGTTTGGATCCGGCGTTTGCACCCGGCACGGGCACACCGGTGTGTGGCGGTCTGACGTCAGACAAAGCACTGAAAATCATCCGTGGTTTGCAGGGCATTAATTTGATTGGTATGGATGTGGTAGAAGTGGCACCGGCATATGATCACGCAGACATGACCTCTCTGGCAGCTGCAACGATTGCTACCGATCTGCTGCACCTGTGGGCCAGCCAGCGCTAATCGCCAAGCTATACGCCAGATAAAAAATAACCGCCTTTCGGCGGTTATTTATTGTCTATCAAAGCACTCACACTTAGTGTGCCGGTTCCATTTCACTGCTGAACTGGAAGTCGAGTTTGTCATTGACCACGTCAACACGCACCGAACCACCGTTCACCAAGCAACCGAACAGCAACTCGTTCGCCATTGGCTTCTTCAGGCTATCCTGAATCACACGTGCCATTGGACGAGCACCCATTGCTTTGTCGTAGCCTTTGTCTGCCATCCATTCACGGGCTGCCGAAGACACTTCCATGGAAACACCACGTGCATCCAACTGTGCTTGCAACTCGACGATGAACTTATCGACAACCTGAGAAATCACGTCTTTC
This sequence comes from Photobacterium aphoticum, assembly GCF_001029435.1. Taxonomy (GTDB): domain Bacteria; phylum Pseudomonadota; class Gammaproteobacteria; order Enterobacterales; family Vibrionaceae; genus Photobacterium; species Photobacterium aphoticum. The sequence goes on from NZ_LDOV01000017.1 coordinate 200,221, forward strand.
TCTAGGTGGTTGAACCAAATGATACCGTCCAGACGGTTACGGAATTCCGGCGTAAACACACGCTTGATTTCGCCCATCGCATCCAGACTGTGATCCTGCTGGATCAAACCGATCGACTTACGTACGGTTTCCGTCACACCGGCGTTGGTGGTCATCACCAAAATCACGTTACGGAAATCGGCTTTACGGCCGTTGTTATCCGTCAGTGTCCCGTTATCCATCACCTGCAGCAGCAGGTTAAAGACATCCGGGTGCGCTTTTTCGATCTCATCAAGCAGCACGACAGAATGTGGATGCTTGATCACGGCATCAGTCAACAGACCACCCTGATCGTAACCGACATAACCCGGAGGCGCACCGATCAAACGGCTCACCGTATGACGCTCCATGTACTCAGACATATCAAAGCGTAGCAACTCAATACCCAATGTACGGGCCAGCTGCACGGTCACTTCTGTTTTACCTACCCCTGTCGGGCCGGCAAACAAGAAGGAACCAACCGGTTTGTTTTCAGCGCCCAAGCCAGCGCGGCTCAGTTTGATCGCTTCTGTCAGCACATCAATCGCAGGATCCTGACCAAACACCAGCATCTTCAGCTTGCTATCGAGTTTCTGTAGTACATCACGATCGCTCGACGAGACAGATTTCTCTGGAATACGCGCCATCTTCGCGATCATGGCTTCAATGTCGCTCACGTTGACCGTCTTCTTACGACGACTTGCAGGTGCAAGGCGGCAACGGGCACCGGCTTCATCGATCACGTCAATGGCTTTATCCGGCAAATGACGTTCGTTGATGTATTTCGCAGACAATTCAACCGCCGCACGGATCGCCTTATTGGTGAAACGGACTTCGTGGTGCGCTTCGTATTTCGGCTTCAGACCCATCAAGATCTTGGTGGTGTCATCCAGCGATGGCTCAACAATATCAATCTTCTGGAAACGACGAGACAAGGCACGCTCTTTCTCAAAGATATTGCTGTACTCTTGGTACGTGGTGGAACCCATGCAGCGTAGCTTACCGTTACTCAGTAGCGGTTTAATCAGGTTAGCTGCATCCACCTGACCACCTGATGCCGCACCCGCACCGATAATGGTGTGGATTTCATCGATGAACAGAATGGCGTGATCTTCTTTTTCCAGCTGCTTCAGAATGTTCTTGAAGCGCTTCTCGAAATCACCACGGTACTTGGTACCGGCCAACAGTGAGCCGATATCCAGTGAATAAATCACACAGTCCTGAATCACTTCCGGCACTTGGCCTTCAACGATACGCCAAGCCAGACCTTCCGCGATGGCAGTTTTACCCACACCGGCTTCACCCACCAGCAACGGGTTATTCTTACGGCGACGACACAATACCTGCACCGTACGCTCAAGTTCGCTGTCGCGGCCAATCAGTGGGTCGACCCCACCCGCACGCGCCAGCTGGTTCAGGTTAGTGGCAAAGTTTTCCAGTTTATCTTCACTGTTCTGCTCTGCACGTGGCTCATCGCCACCCACATCTGAACTGTTTAAATCATCATTGTCGCTGTCTTTCACGGTACCGTGAGAGATAAAGTTCACCACGTCCAGACGGCTAATGTCACTCTTCTTCAGCAAGTACGCCGCGTGGGACTCTTGTTCACTGAAAATGGCCACCAGCACGTTCGCTCCGGTCACTTCACTGCGACCTGACGACTGAACATGGAACACCGCACGTTGCAGTACACGCTGGAAACTGAGTGTAGGCTGAGTTTCTCGGCTTTCATCATCAACAGGGATCAATGGCGTCGTTTGCTCAATGAATGAGTCAAGCTCTTTACGCAACGTCTCTAAATCAGCTCGACAAGCCAGCAAGGCTTCCTGAGCGGCCGCGTTTTCTAGCAGCGCCAACAGCAGATGTTCGACTGTCATAAACTCATGGCGCTTTTCTCTTGCCCGTGCAAAAGCACCGTTCAAGCTAGCTTCAAGTTCTTTGTTTAGCATAAGGCACCTCCCCTAAATACCACTCAATAATGGCGTGCCGAAAAAAGCCTAGGCCTTTTCCATCGTACACAACAGCGGATGTTCATGCTCTCTCGCATACATCATCACCTGGGCCACTTTCGTTTCGGCCACTTCGGCGGTGAAGGTTCCACAAACCGCTTTCCCTTCATAATGCACAGTCAGCATCAACTGTGTTGATTTCTCCAAATCCATGGAGAAGAACGTCTGTAACACTTCTATCACAAAATCCATCGGCGTGTAATCATCATTATTCAGGATCACTTTATACATCGACGGCGGTTTTACTTGGATCTCCTCTTCTTCCATGACGTCAGAATCAGGAATGATCCATTCATATAACTTACTCATAACCTTAACTTACCAATTTGGTAGGAATAGTCCACCAATAAACAATCACTTAACGAAATTTTATTGTTTACAGGCGCACTGAGTCACAGTTTTCCTACCTCTATATTCAGACTAATGCACGCATTGTATTCCAGCAAATCAGAGATGACTATGACCCAACCAACAATACGCGCTGATACTAGATGTATCTGCTAAGAAAATGTGCACTCATAACACAATAATCAAGGGAAAAGCGACGTGCCCTCATATCACTGTGCAAACCTGCTGTGACACCCTTTTTCCGCCTTACACAAAAAATTCTTCTGAGCAATAGCATTTTATGAAAATGTTATGATATGCACTTGACTGTCTATCTGATTTTACTAAAGTGTAACCTGTACGCGCTGTTATCAGCACCCAATTAGCATTACTATGCAAGTCATGCTAAAAAGGTTAAGCAACGTAGTGCAACATGGAACTTGAATGCAAATAAGGATGTAAGCATGGCAACAGGTACGGTTAAATGGTTCAATAACGCAAAAGGTTTCGGTTTTATCTGCCCTGAAGGCGGTGACGGAGATGTGTTTGCACACTACTCCACTATCCAGATGGATGGATACCGCACACTCAAAGCAGGACAGCAAGTCACTTACACTGTTGAAACGGGTCCTAAAGGGTTCCATGCGAAGGAAATCGTCCCCGTTGATGGCGAAGCGGTTAAATAATTCCGCTAACCGAATCACTGCACCCCATTGCGAAGGCGAGTCTAATGACTCGTCTTTTTCGTTTATCCCTTTTTACCACGATACATCCTGCATTGTTATTCACAAAATGAATAACTACTGCATATCCATACCCATTATCCCTTTCATATCCGTATTAACAAATTTATTACTCTCCCCGCCAGTTCGCTTGCGCTAGAGGTATAGCACCACTTCCACTAAGATCACCCAACAGAAAACGCCCATCGCGCAGCATACGTTTTAAAAAAGCCAGATATAAAAAACCCGGCATCACGCCGGGTCTTTTGTCTTGTCATACGCTGTCTTACATTTGCTCAATCATATCATCCGCAAACTCAGAACACTTACGCAAGGTTGCGCCTTCCATCTGGCGTTCAAAATCATAAGTGACCGTCTTGTTGCGAATGGCCGCTTCCATCGAGCTGATGATTAGATCAGCCGCTTCTGTCCAGCCTAGGTGACGAAGCATCATTTCTGCAGACAGAATCAATGAACCCGGGTTCACTTTGTCCTGACCCGCGTACTTCGGCGCAGTACCGTGTGTTGCTTCAAATAGTGCCACACCGTCACCAATGTTGGCGCCAGGGGCGATACCGATACCACCCACCTGTGCAGCCAATGCATCAGACACATAGTCACCGTTCAGGTTCATGGTCGCAATCACATCGTACTCTGCTGGGCGCAGTAGAATTTGCTGCAAGAACGCATCAGCAATGCTGTCTTTAATGATGATCTCTTTACCCGTATTCGGGTTCTTCAGCGTCATCCATGGGCCGCCATCAAGCAGCTCAGCACCAAACTCTTTCGCTGCCACTTCATAGCCCCAATCTTTGAAGGCACCTTCGGTGAACTTCATGATGTTGCCTTTGTGAACCAGCGTCAGTGAGCCACGATCGTTATCGATGGTGTACTGCAGCGCCGCACGGATCAGACGCTTGGTGCCTTCTTCCGACACAGGCTTAATGCCTACACCACACTGCTGAGGGAAACGGATCTTCGTCGCGCCCATTTCTTCTTGCAAGAATTTAATCAGTTTGTCTGCTTCTGCCGTACCAGCTTTAAACTCAACACCCGCATAAATGTCTTCTGAGTTTTCACGGTAGATCACCATGTCAGTCAGTTCAGGCTGTTTTAGCGGGCTTGGTACGCCATCAAAATAGCGGACAGGACGAGCACAGATGTACAAATCAAGCTCTTGACGAAGTGCGACGTTCAGTGAGCGAATGCCCCCGCCGACAGGTGTCGTCAGTGGGCCTTTGATGGCGACTTTGTAGTCACGAATAAAATCGAGGGTTTCTTGCGGTAGCCACGCATCTTCACCGTAGACTTGCGTTGATTTTTCGCCGGTGTAGATTTCCATCCAAGCAATTTTACGATCACCGCCGTATGCTTTTTGTACAGCAGCATCAACAACTTTGATCATGGCAGGGCTAACATCTACCCCAATGCCATCACCTTCAATGTAAGGAATGACAGGGTTATTAGGAACGACCAGTTTACCTTCAGCATCCAGTGTGATTTTCTGACCTTCTGCGGGTACAACTACTTTACTATCCATTTAAATCTCCTAGCGTCCATTTGTTATCTTTTTGTAAGATGCGCGCAAATCATACTTGAAATTTTATCGATACGCCACTCACTGTAAATTTCGCGTATAATAGGCGTGTCAATTTCCTATTCCCTTTTACAACACGCTATTTATGAAGCCAAACACCTCTCCGCGTCAACCAAAACGTCAAAATAATGAGCGCCGACCATCAAGAATGCTTAACAAACCGAAGCGTCCTCGTGGTCCGCAAAAGATCATTTTATTTAACAAACCTTATAACGTCCTGACCCAGTTTACCGGTGAACCGGGCGATCAAACCCTGTCTGATTTTATCCCGGTAAAAGACGTCTATCCGGCCGGTCGACTGGACAAAGACAGTGAAGGATTATTGGTATTGACGAACGACGGTGTCCTGCAAGCACGCCTGACCCAACCAACGTCCAAACAACCGAAAACCTATTGGGTACAGGTGGAAGGCGCACCGACTGATGACGATCTTGCCGAGCTGCGTCGTGGCGTCACCCTCAAAGACGGCCCAACCCTGCCAGCAGGCGTCGAACGTATTGAGGCCCCAGACATTTGGCCACGTAATCCACCGATCCGTGAACGCAAGAACATCCCGACCACGTGGTTAGCGATTACGTTGAAAGAAGGCCGCAACCGCCAGGTTCGCCGTATGACCGCCCACATTGGTTTCCCAACGTTACGCCTTGTGCGTTACAAGATGGCAGACTGGACCGTGGCAGATTTAGCTCCGGGAGAATGGCGCGAAGTCACCCTGTAATACCGCAGCGTACCTCTCTTACGTTCTACAGCGACTTTCCGCACTCCTGTTTCACCCTCGCGTGTACACTTGGCCTGACGTAAGATGCCGTCAGGTTGGGTGGCACGCTGCCCGTGCTTTTTTTACCCATTGTCGATAAAAACACTACACATTTTCATCACGCTCCACTATGATGACCACCAAGACGCAAACGTTTGCGTCACTAATGGAGACGGTAAATTCGTTTACCGATGAAATTATTAAAGTGTGATTCGGCTCTCGCTCTGTTTCGGTAAAAAGCTTTCTGTTAGAATTACGCTCTTAACTCCATTAACGACTGAAGAGAAATATGTCAGATAACAGCCAGAAAAAAGTCATTGTCGGCATGTCCGGCGGCGTTGATTCCTCTGTCTCCGCGTACCTCCTGCTTCAACAGGGCTACCAAGTAGAAGGCCTGTTCATGAAGAACTGGGAAGAGGACGATAACGATGAGTATTGCTCAGCGGCAGAAGATTTAGCGGACGCCCAAGCTGTTTGTGACAAACTGGGTATTACTCTGCACACCATCAACTTTGCAGCAGAATACTGGGACAACGTGTTTGAGTATTTCTTAGCTGAGTACAAAGCGGGTCGTACACCAAACCCTGATATTCTTTGTAACAAAGAAATCAAATTCAAAGCCTTCCTTGAGTTTGCCGATGAAGTGCTGGAAGCCGATTACATCGCTATGGGTCACTACACCCGTCGCAGCTTCCCAACGGCAGAAGGCGAAAAGCCACAAATGCTACGTGGCGTAGATAACAACAAAGATCAGAGCTACTTCCTGTACACCCTGAGCCACGAGCAAATCGCTCGCAGCCTGTTCCCAGTGGGTGAGCTAGAGAAACCAGAAGTACGCCGCATTGCAGAAGAGCAAGGCCTGATCACCGCGAAGAAGAAAGATTCAACCGGTATCTGCTTTATCGGTGAGCGTAAGTTCACGGAATTCCTGGGCAAATACCTACCAGCACAGCCTGGTAACATCGAAACCGCTGATGAAGGCAAAGTGATTGGCGAGCACCAAGGCTTGATGTACCACACTTTGGGTCAGCGTAAAGGTCTGCACATTGGCGGACAGAAAGGGGGCAACGGCCATGAAGATGCATGGTACGTGGTCGACAAAGATGTTGAGCGTAACGTACTGGTTGTGGGTCAGGGTAAAGATCACCCTCGCCTGAAATCAGAAGGTCTGATTGCATCTCAACTTCACTGGGTGGATCGCCAACCAATTCGTGAGCCCCTACAATGCACGGTAAAAACACGCTACCGTCAGCAGGATATCCCTTGTACCATCATTCCTATCGATGATGAGAACATCAAGGTTATCTTTAACGAGCCGCAAATTGCGGTAACACCAGGCCAGTCTGCTGTGTTCTACAGCGGTGATGTGTGCCTAGGTGGCGGTATTATCGAGCAGCGTATCTAAGGGAGTTAACGCACGTGGCACATTCTGTTTATGACCGTACTATTGCATTCGCCGGTCTTTGCCAGGCGGTAAAACTCGTTCAAAAAGTTGCCAAAGACGGTCACTGTGACCCTGAGGCACTGGAAACGAGTCTGAACAGCATTATTGTGACTGATCCATCCAATACGCTTGAGATTTTCGGTAACGAATCTCAACTGCGTACTGGCCTTCAGGCCATGACAAGCATCGACAGTAGCCCATCAAGCAATGAGCTAACCCGCTACTTGATGAGCGTATTGGTGTTGGAACGTAAACTCGCGAGTCGCCGCGACAGCATGCAACAACTGGGTGATCGCATTGATACCGCGAAACGCCAAGTGGGCCATTTTGAACTGATGGACGATCAGATGATCAGCAACCTTGCGAGCATCTATCTGGACATCATCAGTCCGCTCGGTCCGCGCATTCAAGTGACCGGTACGCCGGCACAGTTGCAGCAACAAAATGTGCAACACAAAGTACGTGCGTTACTGCTGGCCGCAATTCGTGCGGCAGTATTGTGGCGTCAGGTGGGCGGTAAACGCCGTCATCTGATTTTTGGCCGCAAGCAAATGACTGAACAGGCTAAAATTCTGTTAGCCCGTAGTTAATGAGAGTGCCGGCCTAGCCGGCACCTTTTTTCAACCTAGTCACCTCTTCGTACTAGGTCTGTTACACCTTGTTTTTATGATTATTTAACCAGGAGAGAGCAACATGGAACTGTCAGCATTGACTGCTGTTTCCCCAGTAGACGGCCGCTACGGAAGCAAAACGAGCGCACTACGCAGCATTTTCAGTGAATTTGGTCTGCTAAAGTACCGTACTATCGTTGAAATCCGCTGGCTACAAAAGCTAGCCGCTACTGATGCTATCGTGGAAGTTCCTGCGTTCAGCGCTGAAGCGAATGCCTTCCTTGATCGCATTGCTGCTGAATTCAGCGAAGAAGATGCGCTACGTATCAAAACCATCGAGCGCACGACTAACCACGACGTTAAAGCTGTTGAATACTTCCTGAAAGAAAAAGTAGCTGAAGTGCCTGAGCTGCACGCAGTGAACGAATTCATCCACTTTGCGTGTACGTCTGAAGACATCAACAACCTGTCTCACGCGTTGATGCTAAAAGAAGCACGTGAAAACGTAATGCTGCCTGAAGTACGCAACGTTATCGATGCAATCAAAGGCCTAGCGAACGAATACCGCGCGGTACCGCTACTGACCCGTACTCACGGCCAGCCAGCTTCTCCATCTACGATGGGTAAAGAAATGGCGAACGTGGCGTACCGTATGGAGCGTCAGTTCAAGCAAATCGAAAACGTGGAAATTCTGGGTAAAATCAACGGTGCAGTAGGTAACTACAACGCACACCTGTCTGCTTACCCGAACATCGACTGGCACCAGTACAGTGAAGAGTTCGTGACGTCTCTGGGCATCACATGGAACCCGTACACCACACAGATCGAACCACACGATTACATCGCTGAACTGTTTGACGCGTTTGCACGTTTCAACACCATTCTGTTGGACTTCGACCGTGACGTTTGGGGTTACATCGCACTGGGTCACTTCAAGCAGAAGACCATCGCAGGCGAAATCGGCTCTTCAACGATGCCGCACAAAGTCAACCCAATCGACTTCGAAAACTCTGAAGGTAATCTGGGTCTAGCGAACGCTATCTTCGGCCACCTGGCACAGAAACTGCCTGTTTCTCGCTGGCAGCGTGACCTGACTGACTCAACGGTTCTGCGTAACCTGGGTGTAGGCTGTGGCTACGCGATCATCGCGTACACCTCTACGCTAAAAGGTATCAGCAAGCTAGAAGTGAACCAAGCGGCACTAGAAGCTGAGCTAGATCGCAACTGGGAAGTATTGGCAGAGCCTGTACAGACTGTAATGCGTCGCTACGGCATCGAGAAGCCATACGAGAAGCTGAAAGAGCTAACGCGCGGTAAGCGTGTTGATGGCGAAGGCATGCGTGCATTCATCGACGGTCTTGAGCTACCAGAGCACGAGAAAACCCGTCTGAAAGAAATGACACCAGCTAACTACATCGGTGATGCAGTAAGCCTGACTGACAAACTGTAATTCACGGTTTTCAGCCCAGAACAAACCAAGGCCAGCCTCGCGCTGGCCTTTTCTTTATTTGCGTTCTCGACGCGTTACGCCCTTCCCCACAACCAATCCGTCCGTAACACGTAAAAACACACACTCCTTGCGCGGTTGGGGGTATAATCCTTCCCTTCAACAGTCAGCTCAAAACGGTTTTTATGTACCAACTTACCTTCTCGTTTGAAGAATTCCTTGCTGAATTCTGGCAGAAGAAGCCAACCATCATCAAAGGTGGCTTCAAAGATTTTATCGACCCAATCAGCCCGGATGAACTGGCTGGTCTGGCAATGGAAGAAGAAATTGACTCGCGCTACATTGCTAAACACGGCAGCGAGTGGGATGTGCGCCACGGCCCACTGACTTTTGATGATGTACCAGAAGATAACTGGTCATTCATTGTACAGGCCGTTAACCACTGGCATGAAGGCGCAGCGCGCTTGGTCACGCCATTCCGTCAACTGCCAAACTGGCTGCTGGATGATTTGATGATCAGCTACTCCACCCCGGGTGGCGGTGTTGGCCCTCACATCGATCAATACGATGTATTCATCATTCAGGGTTCCGGTAAACGTCACTGGCGTGTCGGCCCGAAGAAAGACGATTACGAAGAAGAATTTGGTCACCCAGCCCTGCGTCAGATCAAAGGCTTTGAGCCGATCATCGACGACATGCTGGAGCCGGGCGATATTCTGTACATTCCGCCAGGTTTCCCGCACGACGGTTATGCCATTGAAACGTCAATGAGCTTCTCTGTGGGCTTCCGTTCACCGAAGAAACAAGAGCTATTGAGCAGCTTTGCCGATTACGTGATTGCTAACGAAATTGGCGATGTGCATTACCACAATCCGGATCTGCCTGCGCGTCAGAACAGCGGTGCCATTCTGGATGACGAATTCAACGCGATGGAAACCATGATGCGCAGCCTGCTGGATCACCCTGAAGTGATGAAAGCCTGGTTGGGTGAACACCTGAGCAACAGCCGTCACGAATTGGATATCATTGCCGCTGAACCTGTTTGGGAAAACGCGGAAGTGCACCAGTTCCTGAAAAGCGGTGAAGCGCTGAAACGTCTGGGCGGCCTGCGTGCGTTCTACTACCCGGAGCAACCATCGGTACTGTTCATTAACGGTGAGCGCTTTGAGTTGCCAGAAGAATGTGGTGACGCTGCCGCGCAACTGTGTGATGCCGAAACCGTCACACAAGCCCAACTGGGTGAGATGGTTGACCACCCTGCGTTTATTGACCTAATCGCACAGTTGATTAACCTGGGTTACTGGTACCCGGTTGAATAACCGCGACTAAGTACTGAAAAGCAAAGATAAAAAAAGCGCGGCTTTAACACCGCGCTTAAAGCCTGTCACAGGCTTAAATTCACAGGGCTGGCGCTATGCTGGCCCTTTTTATTATTATCGTGCGTATTCTCTGTGTGAGCGTTAAACGCTTCTTTTTGACGATGTTATCCATCGTTCTTATATTCCCCCTCTCTTTTATTTCGCTAACGAATGCTAAAAGGAGGGATAGTGCAAGATCAGGCCATCAGGCACGACACCGCATGCACATCATCACCGCGCAGTTGCGGTTTTGTCGCCGCACACGCCTCGGTAGCAATCGGGCAGCGCGTTCTGAACACACAGCCTGACGGCGGGTTCATCGGTGACGGCAAGTCCCCTTCCAGCAATTCAATGTGCTTGTTACGTTCCAAGTCCGGATCCGGGATCGGCACCGCCGACATCAAGGCTTTGGTATACGGGTGCTTCGGCTCTTCAAACAACGCCTCTGCTTCCCCCATTTCCACCGCATTCCCTAAGTACATCACCAACACGCGATCAGAAATATGCTTCACCACGGATAAATCGTGCGCAATAAAGATCAGGCTCAATCCCATCTCTTTTTGCAGTGATTTCAACAGATTCACCACCTGCGCCTGAATCGATACATCCAGCGCTGAAACCGGCTCATCACAAATGATCAGCTTTGGCTTCAAAATCAGCGCACGGGCAATCCCGATACGCTGACACTGGCCACCGGAAAACTCGTGCGGATAGCGGTTGATCACGTTCGGTAGCAAGCCGACCTTGGTCATCATCTCGCGTACCTGTGCTTTCACGTCTTCTGCCGACATGTTAGGGAAATACGCTTTCAATGGCTCAGCGATGATTTCCCCGACCGTCATACGCGGGTTCAGTGACGCCAATGGATCCTGAAAAATCATCTGAATGTCTTTGCGCTTTTCACGCATGGCTTTGTGATCCAACACGGTCAGATCTTGCCCCAGCCACAGCACTTTACCGTCTGTTGCTTCCACCAGGCCGATCACTGCACGGGCAAAGGTGGATTTACCGCAACCGGATTCGCCCACCACACCCAGCGTTTCACCTTCATACAAACGCACACCCACACCATCCACGGCTTTCAGGGTCAGTGGCTTGGTCCATGGCCACGCGGATTTTTGCGCGATGTTGAAGTGCACTTTCAAATCGCTGATATCAAGTAAAAGTTGTTTTTGCGCTTCCATTACCACGTCCCCATATCAGAAAAACACGCACGTAAACGGCCTTCGGCAAACGCCTTCAGTGCCGGCGCTTCTTGCGCACAGCGACTGGTCACACGGTGACAGCGCTCTTGGTAAGGACACCCCACTGGCAGGTGCAACAGGTTTGGCGGATTGCCCGGAATGGTCGGCAACTCTTCACTGTTGGTATCCAAACGCGGGATCGCTTTTAACAGCCCTTCCGTGTACGGGTGCGACGGCTGATAGAAAATTTCGTTGATCTTGCCGTATTCCATAGTACGACCGGCATACATCACCAGCACTTTGTCACAGCTGCCCGCAACCACACCCAAATCGTGAGTGATCATGATAATGGCGGTATTGAAATCGGTTTTCAGCTCATTGAGCAGTTCCATGATCTGTGCCTGCACTGTCACATCCAACGCGGTAGTCGGCTCATCGGCGATCAGCAGTTTTGGACGGCACAGCAATGCCATTGCAATCATCACACGCTGACGCATACCGCCGGAAAACTCATGCGGGTACATGGTGATACGTTTACGGGCTTCCGGAATCTTCACCGCATCCAACATACGGACACTTTCTTCAAAGGCTTCTGATTTGCTCATGCCTTTGTGCAGCATTAACACTTCCATCAGCTGATCGCTGACTTTCATATACGGGTTAAGCGAGGTCATCGGATCCTGGAAGATCATTGCGATCTGCTCAGCTCGGATACGGTTCAGCTCTTTTTCTGGCAGGTTAAGGATTTCACGGCCTTCGAACTTTGCGCTGCCGCTGATCATGCCGTTTTTGGCCAACAGGCCCATGATGGCGAATACCGTCTGGCTTTTACCCGAGCCGGACTCGCCCACAATCCCCAAGGTTTCCCCTTGCTGGAGAGAAAAATTCAGATCGTTAACCGCCGTGACAATACCGTCTTGTGTTTTGAATTCTACGCGGAGATCTTTGACATCTAATAAACTCATACTACTTCCTTATCACGTCTCTCTGCGGCGCGCTCTCAGCTTGCTGTTATCGTTCAAGCCGGTCTTCGCACGCCACAGTCTGTCCCTTGGGTTATCTGTCTTTTGGATCCAGTGCGTCACGTAAACCGTCACCCACGTAGTTAAAACAGAACAGCGTGACCACCATAAAGGCGGCCGGGAACATCAACTGCCAAATCGCCACTTCCATGGTTTGCGAACCTTCTTGCAGCAACGCGCCCCAGCTAGTCATCGGCTCCTGTACCCCTAGCCCTAAGAAGCTGAGGAAGGATTCGGTCAGGATCATCGACGGCACCAACAAGGTGGAATACACCGCCACAATGCCCAATACGTTCGGCACGATATGACGGGTAATGATGCGCCACTGGCTGACCCCAGAGACATGAGCCGCTTCAATGAACTCTTTGTTACGCAGCGACAAGGTTTGTCCTCGTACGATACGTGCCATATCGAGCCAGGAAATCGCCCCGATCGCCACAAAGATCAGCATGATATTACGGCCAAAAATGGTCACCAACACGATGACAAAGAACATGAACGGGATGGAATACAGGATCTCCAGAATACGCATCATCACGCGGTCGGTGCGGCCACCGATAAAGCCAGAAGCGGCACCGTATAAGGTCCCGATCACGACTGCCACCAAGGCCCCCATGATCCCCACCATCAGAGAGATACGTCCGCCAATCAGGGTTCGGGTGTACAAGTCACGCCCCAGGCTATCAGTACCGAAGAAGTGGCCTTCTGCGCCCAAACTCGGCGCCGCATGCAAGGCATACCAATCGGTATCATCAAACGCATAGCTGCTGAACATCGGGCCGAAGATCACCGCCAGAGTGATCAGGAACAAAATGGTCAGGCTGACCATGGCCGCGCGGTTACGCATGAAACGAATACGGGCGTCCTGCCATAAACTGCGGCCTTCAATTTCCAATTGCTCAGAGAACTTCTCTACCGCGTCTACGTTTTCTTTTTTCGTTAACATCATCAAATTGGCCCCTTAGTAACGGATCTTCGGATCGATATACGCCAACACGATATCGACAATGGCATTGAAGATAATGGTCAATGAACCAATCAGAATGGTGATCCCCAGTACCAACGAGTAGTCACGGTTAAACGCCGCATTCACGAACAATTTACCGATCCCCGGCAGACCAAAAATGGTTTCAATTACTACCGAGCCGGTAATGATGCCGACAAATGCCGGCCCCATGTACGACACCACCGGTAACAGTGCCGGTTTCAGGGCATGTTTCATGATGATGTACGGGTAGCTCAGGCCTTTGGCGCGTGCGGTACGGATAAAGTTACTGTTCAGGGTTTCAATCATGCTGCCACGGGTAATACGGGCAAAGGTGGCGACATACAACAAGGACATCCCCATCATCGGCAACAGCATGTATTTGACCGAGCCGTCATGCCAACCACCGGCCGGCAGCCAACCCAGATTGATGGAGAAGATATAGATCAACACCGGTGCGAGGATAAAGGAGGGCATCACCACCCCCGCCATCGCGGTGGACATAATGGTGTAATCTATCCAACTGTTTTGTTTCAAGGCGGCAATGGTGCCGACTGTGACGCCCATAATGAGCGCGAAAATAAAGGCAAAGACCCCAATCTTGGCCGATACCGGCAGCGCCTTGGCCACCAGCTCATTTACGGTAAAATCTTTGTATTTGAACGACGGACCAAAGTCCCCCTGGACGATATTGCCCAAGTAGGTGGTGTACTGTTCAAATACCGGTTTGTCGAGGCCATATTTGGCTTCAATGTTTGCCATCACTTCGGGTGGCAGAGGACGCTCGCTTGAGAACGGGTTACCCGGAGCGAAACGCATGAGGAAAAAGGAAATTGTGATCAATACCAACAAGGTGGGTATGGCTTCAAAAATCCGTTTTGCGATGAATTTAATCATAAACTACACCGTTATTTTATCGTCTGTGACAGTCAATTGCTCGCCGGAGAAAAACCAGCAAAAAAGGGCACTGCTCCCGTCCTGAAAGCAGCGCTTATAATCATATTTCTTGCTGTTTATTAGTCAGCAATGATGTACAAATCTTTACTAAAGATGTTGTCTTCTGGGTTGTTAACCGGGTAGCCGCCTAGTTTCGGATTCACCAAACGTGCGTTCACGTAGTGGTAGATCGGCATGATAGGCATGTCTTTCGCCAGTAGCGCTTCTGACGCTTTATAGGCTTGAGCACGTTCTGCTGGCGTGTGCGCAAGCAGGGCTTTATCTAACTGACCGTCAAACTGCTTGTTGGCATATTTCGGGTAGTTTTGAGAGTGGCCGTCACGCATGATGCCCAGGAAGGTTGAGGCTTCGTTGTAGTCACCACACCAGCCGGCACGAGACACGTCAAAGTTACCCTGACGCTTGCTGTCGAGGTAGCTCTTCCACTCTTGGTTTTCTAGCGTCGCCGTTACGCCCAGTGATTTCTTCCACATAGAGGCAATCGCGACCGCAATTTTCTTGTGGTTTTCACTGGTGTTGTACAACAAGTCAAACTGTAGGGGTTTGTCTTTGCCGTAACCTGCCGCTTCCAACAAGGCTTGTGCTTTTGCCACACGCTCTTTCTGTGACAACTTCGCGTAATCTGGCATTTCTACGTCCAGACCATTGGTCGCCAAAGGCGTGAAGTTGTACGCAGGGGTTTCACCTTTACCGACGATGAACTTGGCAATCACGTCACGATCGATCGCGTAAGACAATGCCTGACGCACACGCTCATCATTAAATGGGGCTTTCGCCGTGTTGAATTCGTAGTAGTAAGAACACAAGTACGGTGTCACTTTGACAGACTCAGCATGCTGCTTCACCAAACGCTTAAAGTGTTCGTTTGGCATTTCATACGTCATGTCGATTTCGCCAGCCAAGAAACGGTTCATGGCCGCCACTTGGTTTTCAATCGGCAAGAAGGAAACTTGAGTCAGGACGGTTTTTTCGTTATCCCAGTAATGGGTATTTGGCTTCAGGACGATACGCTCGTTCACCACCCACTTGTCTAGCTGAAATGCACCGTTACCCACGTAAGTGTCTGGGCTCGTCCACTTATCGCCGTATTTTTCCACCACTTTCTGGTTGACCGGCTTCATGGAAGTGTGAACGGTCATCGCCACGAAATATGGCAATGGTTTTTCAAGCTCGACTTTCAGTGTGTGATCATCAACGGCCACTACACCCAGCTTTTCAGGAGATTGTTTACCCAGAATGATGTCACCGGCATTTTTCATGGTGGTCATTTCTAGGTAGGAAGCATAAGGAGAGCCGGTTTTTGGATCCGCCAGTCGGCGCCATGTGTAGACGAAATCACTGGCCAGTACCGGATCACCGTTAGACCATTTCGCGTCTTCACGCAGGTGGAAAATCCACGTTTTGTTGTCTTCGCTTTCCCATGATTTCGCGACACCACCAATCAGGTTGCCATCGCCGTCCTGGTTAACCAGGCCTTCCAGCAAATCACGGATCACGTTAGATTCTGGTACGCCCGATACTTTCTGCGGGTCAAGTGACTCCACTTCGGTACCGTTACCACGTACTAATTCTTGCTTCTCAGCCAGCTTCACGCCGTCAGGAACATTTGCAGCAAAAGAGGGAAACGCCGTGGCTGCCATGGCCATGCCTAGCAGCACCGCCTGAGATACTTTATTCTTATACATGCATTCACTCCAACACATCGTTTTATTACGTCCTTGAGACTCTTCCGTTGGCGCCAAATGGCCGCAATATTTGCGTAATTTGTCCTAAATCACACAAAGCAAACCGAAGAATTGCTCGAAACAGTATCAGTCATCGAAGTAATTTGCCACAATTTGATTACAAAAACAGACATAATCCTTAATATGTGCTGAATATGAAGCGGAAGTCTCCATTTGTGCTATGGCGACTAGAGAGATCTATTGTAAAAACCATACTGAGAAGAAATATCCGCCGTTTAATCCACCTTTCTGCTACTTTTTGCATGATTTATCGTCTGTGAAAATCATTAAATAGCATAAAAAACCACGCCACTTCACAGCAAACCAAACTACGTGCAACATAAATGCAAAACCGAAGTCACAAAAAAAGCGCCTTGCGGCGCTTCTTTCTTTATTGTTCGATTACTTATTTTCACTGTCGAGATTGAGATTCGGTGGCACTTCCTGCCCGTCTTTAGATTGGTTCTCTTTGAGTGACTGGCTGTTCCCGTCTGATAACACCTCATCGAACAGGCCATCGTGATTGATGTCTTCCATCATTTGCTTGATACGGCGATTCGTGACTCGTTTGTGCTTCATAATCCCTCCGCGGTCATCCCGCTTACGATACATGATCAGCAACATCTTTGTGTGCCATGAGTGTACGGGTGCCAATCTCCAGCTGCGGTCTCCCACCCTGTGGTAATTTTTTATGATCGGCTACGCGCGTCTATTCAATATGGCACAAAAACGCGTTTTCTGCCGACAGACATGACTTACATCTCGATTTTTAATAACAAATGTATATATAAAAAATAGCGCATAGACTAAGTTCTCACATAGTGAGATTTTCAATCGTGGCACGTTTCTCTAACAGAATAATAACGCTACTATCTTCTTTACCAGCTATACACCTAATAACTCAAGGTTTATTGCTGCATCCGTTCCCGTTCCGTTCTAGCGTTGAGAGATAACATCCATGAGACCAGCAGGTTGTGTTTCACGTCCAAGTCCTTCCCGCCACCGTCCTGGCTACGTACCTTCATCGTACCGCCCGAAAGATGGTGTTAACGGTATCAAATGATGCCTGCTAGCCCCTCACCTGAGGGGCTATTTTCTTTCTTGCCCCCGCAATCTATCTCTCGTTTTCTCTTGTAACACACCCAATTCCCCTGTTTGGCCTTGTTATTTCACAGAGGCTATGAAATCATTTCTGATGGTCAAGGAATGGCCACTGTTTTTCTCGGTATCAGGCGAATACGCTGAACCCCCTCAGAAAAACAGCATGAGACACGTGACAAAAAAGGGATGACGGAATGCTCACCAAAACCACGGGACGTAACGACACCTATTCCATTTCGCAGCTCGCAGAAGAATTCTCTGTGACCTTACGCAGCATTCGATTTTATGAAAATCAGGGACTACTCAGCCCCACCCGGCAAGGCCAGCACCGGATCTTTTCCAGCCGTGATCGCGCCAGACTCAAACTCATTTTGCGAGGAAAACGGCTAGGCTTCAGTTTGTTGGAAATACAGGAGTTATTTAACCTGTACGATGCCGATGTACAAAGCAAAGGTCAGTTGCAGACCATGCTCAATACCATTCGTCACCGACAGCAAAAACTGCAGCAGCAACAAACCGATATCAATCTGATCATGATGGAACTGAGCGCCGCAGAGCGGCAATGTTACAAGCAGTTGGATAAATACGAGTAAGCGAGTAAGCGAGTAAGCGAGTAAGCGAGTAAGCGAGTAAGCGAGTAAGCGAGTAAGCGAGTAAGCGAGTAAGCGAGTAAGCGAGT